>JBAUFO010000229.1:0-46177 GCA_049679185.1 Candidatus Zixiibacteriota bacterium | reverse complement strand
ATGTAGTCAACGTTGGCGACGTCGTCTACCTGGTCAGCTACCTTTACAGGAGCGGCCCGGCACCTGATCCGAATTGCTGCAACCCGCCTTGGAAGGAGTAGGTAGGTTAAGTTCGTAGGCGGGGCTGAGAAGCCCCGCCTGACGGCATTACGACTCGAGCGGGCAAGGGAGCCCGCCCTGCCATTATGACGTAGCAAGAGGTGGACGCTCAAAAAGGGCGTCCACCTTTCCGCTTTCTGTAGGGGTCCGATTCATCGGACCCGCCAGCTCGCGGGTCGCATAAATGCGACCCCTACACACAATCGAGTAGGCCAGGGGATGGCCCAATGGGTTCTGGGATTAGACAGAAAAAAAGCGGACGAGAAATTCTCGTCCGCCATCTGTTTTCATGGTTTAGCCGATGAGAGGAATCGAACCTCCAACCTACTGATTACAAATCAGTTGCTCTACCGTTGAGCTACATCGGCGTTATTACCACGTCCACGGTCGACGGTCCACTGTCCACCGCTAAAACCTCCCGCCGAACCCTTCCTCACGTCCATAGTCGACGGTCGACCGTCCGCTGCTGCCACCCTTCCCTACCCCCCGGTCCACAGTCGACGGTCCACCGTCCACGGCTAAAACCTCCCACCCAACCCTTCCTCGCGTCCGCAGTCGACGGTCCGCCGCTCTTGACCCCTGCCCCCTGACCCTATTACTTCTCCTCCTCTTTTGCCTGCTCGGCCTCCTGGATGATCTTCTGTGCGGTGTCCCGGGGGACCTCCTCATAGTGAGAGAACTGCCTTGTGTGAAGCCCTCTTCCCTGGGTCATAGAGCGTAGCGAGGTGGAATACTTGTACAATTCGGCCAGGGGAGCCTGGGCTTTGATCTTCTGGAAATTTCCCTCGCGATCCATACCGGAGATCTTGCCGCGCCGGCTGGAGAGATCGCCCATTACATCCCCCATGAACTCCTCCGGCACGATCACCTCCAGGTTATAGATCGGCTCCAGCATAACCGGCTTTGCCTTTGCAGCGGCGTTTTTGAATCCCATGGAACCGGCGATCTTGAAGGCCATGTCAGATGAGTCCACGTCGTGGAAGGTGCCGTCGTAAAGGGTTATCTTCGCATCCACCACCCGATAGCCGGCTAAAACCCCTTCCTTCATGGCGCCCACTACTCCCTTTTCAACTGACGGGATGTATTTGGAGGGGATGGCTCCTCCCACGATTTTATTTACAAACTCGAATCCTTCTCCCCGGGGCAGGGGCTCAAGCCGAATCCAGACGTCACCGTATTGTCCTCTTCCCCCCGACTGCTTTTTGTATTTTCCCTGGGCTTCCACCTTAGCGGTGACGGTTTCCCGATAAGGTATCCTGGGTTTTTCCAGTTCAACTTCCACCCCAAACTTTCTCTTCAGCCGATCCACCATTATCTCCAGGTGCAGCTCTCCCTGCCCGTAGATGATGGTCTGCCTGATGTCGGCGTCCACCTCCAGGATGAAGGTGGGGTCCTCCTCGCGCAGCTTGGCAAATCCGCTGGCAATCTTCTCTTCGTCTCCTCGATTCTTGGGCCTGATCCCCATGTTGATTACCGGTGTGGGGAAATCGATCGGGGGCAATATCACGGGATTTTTCTTGTCACAGAAAGTGTCGCCAGTTTTGGTGCTCTTCAATTTGACCAGTGCAGCGATGTCTCCGGCGTTTACTATTCCGATCTCCTTTCTCTCCCTGCCGTTTAAGGCATAAATCTGACCGATCCTCTCGGAGTCCTCACGGGTGGAGTTGTATACGTCCATCCCGGATTGGAGTTTTCCTGAGAATACTCTCAAGAACGTGAGCTCTCCCACGTGCGGCTCGGACACGGTCTTGAAAGCAAAGGCACATAGGGACTCATCCGGGCTTATTTTCATGACTTTTTCTTTATCCGACTCCGGTACCTTTCCCTCAACCTGGGCCACGTCTGCGGGCGAGGGGAGGTACGTCGCTATTAAGTCCAGCAGGGCGGTGGCACCGATATTTTCCGATGCCGATCCACAAACCACGGGGTAGATCGACTTATCAACAATCCCCTTTCGCAATCCCTGCTTTATCTCATCGTCGGCAAGCTGTCCTTTATCAAAGAACTTCTCCAACAGCGCATCATCCGTCTCAGCCGCCGCCTCTACGATTTTCTCCCGACACTCCTTGGCTTTTGCCTCCAACTCGGCGGGAATCTTATCCTCTTTCGCCTTTCCATCCTTATCGAAATATAGAGCTTTCATCCTTATCAAGTCGACGACCCCCTTGAAATTCGGCCCCTGGTCGATGGGAATCTGCAGGGGAATCACCTTGTGTCCGAAGCTCTCCTTAGCTTGATGCAAAACCTTCTCGAAGTCGGCATGCTCCTTCTCCATCCTGTTGACGAAGAAAATCCGGGCCAGCTTGTACCTCTCCGCGATATTCCACACCTGTTCGGTGCCCACCTCCACGCCCGCCTGGGCGGAGAGCACGATCAGCGCGGTCTCGGCAACTCTCAGTCCTCCTACCACCTCCCCGATGAAGTCCTGGTAACCGGGCATATCCACGATGTTTATCTTGTGGTTCTTCCATTCTAAGTGAAGCAAAGAAGCACCAATGGATATCTTCCTTTCGATCTCGTCATCGGTGTAGTCTGACATGCTGGTTCCGTCATCAACGCTGCCCAGCCGGGTCGTGACCTTGGCATCGTAAATCATGGCCTCCACCAGGGAGGTCTTACCTACACCCCCATGGCCGACCACTCCCACGTTTCTTATCTGATCAATCTTAAAGTCCTTCACAACGACCTCCTCAGGCAAGAGATTATCTTCTGTGCGCGGTTTTCAATAATACATAATAAACGTTTTTTGTCAACATTTCTTTGCCCTGAGGATTCCCTTTTGCGGTTGATCTGCAGCCATCCAGTACGCCCGCTTAAAGCGGTGGAGACGGCGGGTCGTCGATGTGAAAGTGGGGGGGGGCTTTGTGGAACGGGAGATCATGCGCTCAAGCGGGATTCGGCAGTCAAATCACCTCTTCAAAGATATTCAGGACCTCTCTGGCCGCCTTTTCCCAACTGAAGAGCTTCGCCCTTTCGATGCCCTTGCGAATCAAGGTGTCTCGTAAGCCCTGATCCGTAAATACCCCGTATATTCCTCCAGCGATGCTGTCGACGCTCTCAGGGTCCACATAGTGCGCCGCCTCCCCACAAACCTCCGGCAAGGAGGCAGCCTTGGAGGTAACCACAGGACAGCCACAGGCCATGGCCTCCAGCGGCGGCAGGCCAAAACCCTCGTAGAGTGACGGGAAGACCAAAGCCTTGGCCTCGGAATAGAGAAAGGGCAGGTCTTCGCCGGGCACATAACCCATGAAAACGACCCTATCCTTAAGTGACAGCCGGTCAACCTCTCTTTTTAGCCTGGGATAGAATCGAGGGTCTTTCTTTCCCACCACCACGAACCTGAGGTCCTTGAAGTCGAGCCGGGCGAAGGCCTTCAGACTTCGGTCCAAGTTCTTGTAGGGCCTCATATCTCCCACGTAGAAGAGGTATTCTCCCAGGCCGTACCGCTTTTCCGCAAGACCCTTCTCCCGGGGATGGAACCTATGCCGGTTCAGTCCCGGATAGACCACGCTGATGGGTCTATTTTTGATTCCATAGAAGTTGATTAGGTCCCTTTTGGTGTTCTCGGAGGCGCACACCACCCTTTTTGCATTCCTCAAGAGAACCGGCAGATCATACAGGAAATGATATCTCATCTTGGGGAAGAGCCGGTGATACTTGGCCGGTATGATATCCAGGACGGTTATGATCTGCTTTTGCCTGGAGAAGGGATTCAGAATGCCCTCCGGAACGGTGGAATAGAGTAATGAGACCTTCTGTCTCCATAATTCCCAGGGCAAGACGGTCTGCTCCCAGAGATACCGGGCCAGGTGCCCCTTGCCGCCCAAAGCGGGAGAGGTACGAGGGCTAACCGAAATGACCCTGTCTCCGTATCGTTTTCTTAATTCACCGGAACTGGCGAAAATCACGAAATCAAGGTCAGCCTTCAAGAGCTCCACCAGCATCTCGTATGTGTAAACGCCCAGCCCGGTGGGATCTTCTCCCACCGAGGTAGCGTTGATCGCGATTTTCCTCTTTTCCTTCATATCTCAGACTCTTTTCATTACTTCTTGCCAAGCGTGCGAAGGAACCTGCGCCGGGTTGACCGTCGAAGTTCAAATGCTCGGATAGAAAAGCTTAATCAGCCAACCCATAGCTCCCTGGGCCATCCTGCCCCATGTCCCGGGCAGTCGCTGAAGTGCTGCCTGGAGCAGGTGAACGTCCCCGGAGGTGACGCTTCGGAAAAGAAACAAACTAAAGATATATAAGGGCAGGGCACAGACTAAAGCCAGAGCCAGGCCAACCGGACCCTTTATGCTCTCTGACAGGAGAAACGCGACGCATCCCATCAGGGCGGCGGCGCAGAATACCCGCAGAAGGGACCTGCCCGGGAAGGGTTGCTTCATCGACCTCCGGTAGGCGTAGGTGATCAGAAGCACCCCGCCTAGGGATTGGCTCAGGCCAACGGCTAAGGCCGCTCCCTTCGATCCCAAGAGCGGCACCAGCAGCCAGCTGGCTAAAATGCTGACCAGGGCAGATACGACCCCCACCCGCAGCACAACGTTTTGTCGCTCCTGGGCATATAGGAGCATGTAGCTGGAGGTGCCGATCGAACCCACGGTGCCACCAAGAAGCAACACCACAAAAACTAAAGAGGCGGGTTGATATGAGGAGCCATATAACACCTGGAAGAGTTGCCCGGCGATGGCAATTCCTCCCAGACACAAGGGAAAGGAGAGCATGGCCAAGTATCTGGTGGAATTGGAATGAACCCTGGCAAGCTCCTGCCTGTCCCCTCCGCCATACACCTCCGACATCGCCGGAAGCAGAATGCCGGTTAAAGCGCCTGGAAGAAGAATCATGGTGCGGCTGGAGAAGATGAAGGCTACGTTATAGAATGCGATCTCCGAAGGGGTGCTGTAGATGCTCAAGAAGAAGATGCCGAATCGTTCCCAGATTATGGCATCCAAAAGCAGCACCACGAACGCGGTGGCGGAGAACTTTAGCAGCTTTCCCCCAAGATCGGATGGGGACGCGCCTTTCTGAATGATGGCGAATTCTCTCCTTCTGTAATAGACGTAGCATGCCACCAGGAAGACGTTGGTCACTGCACTTACCGAAACCAGCCACTCTATTGTTCCGCCAAAATAGACGATCAGAAGAAATAGTGCCACTGTGACCGGAGAGACTACAAGGTTGATTTTGGCTATCAGATCAAATCGCTGCAGTCCGCAGAAGAGACCATTATAGAAGAACATCAGAGTCAAAGGCAGGATGACCAAAGCAGCCACTCTCAGATAGAGCGAAAGATCGGGGTTGTTATACCATTGGGAAATAGAAGGAGCCAAGAGGAAAAGAACCAGGCTCAAAACCACACCTGCAAAGACCTCGATTCGCCGAAGGCGATGGACGATTTCGCCGATGGCAGAGAAGTCCTTCCTCCCCCAGTACTCCGAGACATACTTTGTGACCGTGGTGGGTATACCCAGGTGGGCCAGAAGCCCCACCATGGTAAGAAACCAGATAACGAAACTGTAAACGCCGTATTTTTCCGGGCCAAGAAAGCGCGCCACCACCACCGACGCAATGAAGCCGAAGGTTAAGGCTATGGTTTTTACCAGAAAATTGTGGAAGGCGTTCTTTGCTATTTTCCTCTGGGCAGACAATTGCAGGAGGCTCCCGCTTTGGGGTAAAAAGTTGGCGGTGTCATTGAATCCGGTGCAGACAGTGCTCAGTCTTTAGGCCCATCAGCGGCATGATCTTGTTTGGGTTCTGACCACCGAATCACCAGTATTGCTGCCTATCGCCAGGCATGAAAAACCATCCTGTCGCGCTGGATGGTTTGCAGAAATGGCCTGCCGTGCTGTATTTTCCATTTGACGGCCCTGCCAAGCCTGAAGAGAAGAGACTTTTCTGTTACCGCTTTTACTTTGCGGAATCCAGCAGACTTAAGCATGGCCCTGACCGCTGCGGCATTTGGGCCGCACCAGTTAGTCGGATCGTTTTCCAATTCTTTTTCCGGATAAAACGCCATAACCGGTCTGTCATGCAGAAGCATATCGGTATGCGTCTCCAGTATCAATTGCTTGCCGGTAACGCTGAAGACCTTCTCTAACGCCAGCAGCGGATGACGCATATGGTAAAGCACGCCCAGAAACAGTACCAGATCAAACTGGCCGATCTTCTCCGGCGACATGTCAAGCACGTCCATCTCCCGATGCTCGACTTTGGAATTGAGAACCCTTCGGGCCAGATCGAATCCCGAATTGGTTTGCCAACTCTCGCCATCCCGGTAGCAGGAATCGATGGCAAGAACGCGGCTGGCGCCGCGGCGCTCGGCCTCGAAGGAGAAAAAACCGTCCCAGGCGCCTATATCAAGCACAGATAAGCCACTGAGATCTTCTGGCAGCCCGAGAGTCTTCAATTTCTCGGGAGTATCATCAACGCCGGGTGTCACTACTCCATGCCCCAGGTCAATCCTGTGCCACCAGGTGACTTTAGCTATTTCCTTTCTGAGTTCGACCTCGTTCATAATGCTTCCGTTTACCTGCCCCGTTGGTGTAAGAACTGATTCGGATTTTCAGGTCCTGTATCCGTTCTCAGGCACGCTTACTTGTACGCTTTTTGCCCGAAGAAATATCTAATCCCAATGGCCGCGTTCAAGCTAAAGTCCGTGCTGGGTGCCAAATCGAGTATGGGAACAAGCTCGAGGAAAAAATCCAAAGGGGCCGTCCCGAGAAGATAATCCATGCCTAATGGGACGCGCACCCCAACCTTGCTGTCGTCCTCAAACTTGATCCTGCCGCCGATGCCATAATACCACGAGAGTTTGCCCCGGTTGATCCTGGCTGGACTAAAGCTGTGGTAAAGCAGATCCCCGTGGAGGTGCAAAGCACTTTTCTTTTCGAATGACCAGGCAACTGCTCCGTCAATTGCCGTTCTGCTGCCTGTCCACTGCTTGACGCTTATTCCGGTCGGTTCACCTATTATAATCCCCAGTCCAAAACCGCTATCCTGCGCCTGAGCAGTGCCGTAAACAAACAGTGCCACTGACACAAACAACATGATCGATCTAACCACGTTAGCCTCCTTTTTGCAGCATCCGCCGTCTAACAGTCGGTGACCCGGTCGCGGACGCGTTTTTTCATTTTATCCCGTTACAGGCAAAAAGTCAAGTTTTTTCAGTCCTGTGGGAACGTACCTTAAAAGGTTCTCTAAACGAGAATTTTGATGGGCTTGACTGAACAGTAACGAGAGGCGTTGGGACCTGTATCGGGTTTACGAACGACCGTGAGATACGCCGTCTTGGATATCAGGCCTGATTCCGCAAGGCCTCAATCCCAGCCACCAGAAGATCTCTGCCCCCAATGTTCGGGTTTTTGCTAAGTATCGCATCATAGACTTCAAGAAATTCCTGGGAACGAAAACCAGGCATATCGTACTCTAAACTCTCATTCTTTAGGATGACGGTATTATAAAACATGGCTAGGCTTTCATAAGCCCCATAAAGCGCATTAGGGTCAAATCTGCCAAGGCTAGATATCTCCTTATATGCGTCAATCAAAATGTGTGTTCCGACCTCATGACTGATAAGTTGGATCATGCGGTCAATTGGTATATCGTGATAGAACACGGTCCGATCATATCCCAGAGAATTGGCATTAGGCCCGTTCTTGATGGCACTGCATAATACAATACTGTAGCTATCGAACTCGAATCTCACTCCTGTCAGAGCTTCCCATTTGTGAATGAGGTTCTGATCCTTCAAAAAATCGTTTACTTTTGAAGCCACCTCATCCAGCTTGGGTTTTTCTGTGACCCAGACTCTGTCTCCATAGGAAGGGTAATTTCCCAGATAGGTTTTGCCAAAACCAGCGATGATTTCTCCATGCTTCTTAATTGAACTCAAATACTGCTCTTCAATTGGGAACCAGGCATTCAGCTTCTCGGCAAATGGGGCATATCTCTTCAGGAAGGGTTGGAAGTCACCAGTTTGCAGGCCTGAGTTAAGCAACGAGAAGTATTCCTCTAACGCATCGGCAGATTTCAGATTGATATATGACGGGAAGAAAACCAAAGCAAAAGTCAACTCAGCGCAGGAACCGGATTCGAAGATCATTAGTTCGCCATGTCTCTTGATATAAGAAACGTCGTCAGGTAGAACTGAATGCTTATAGGTCTCGGCGTATTCACTGCTGAACCCGACCTCGGCCACAGCCATTAGGTGAAAGATGTAATTGGGGCATTTTTCTACTACCGCCACCATCTGTTTCTTGTCAGAACCTGATACTGTTTGAGGGGGATTGCCAATCATGAATGGAGGAGTTAGGATTAAGACTGACGGAGCTTGTTTAGAGAATCACCTCTTTTTTGTGAAGGCTGCTATGATCTCAGGTCGGTTCTCTAGCGTTCCTGCAGTTTCCTGTTATTATCAGCCGCCGTGGTTGAGAAAATCTGAAGTGCCAGATCGCTCAATTCCGGCGAGCATCGTGCTTTGGCAAATTTCTGTCGTTTGGCCAATTCTGTCCACGCTGGCGGCATATGTTCTAATCTATGAACCATACCTCCGTGCTCGTCGGCCGCTGCATAGTATACTCTACTCACTCCCGATGTAATCAGCCGGGCAAAGCACATGGGGCAGGGCTCCAGTGAAGTGTACAAAACAAGTCCCTTCATGCTGTCTATCTCAGGGAAGCGCTCTTCGAACCTGGTCATCACGTCCATCTCGGCATGCAGGTCACTGCGGAAGTGGGGGCTGAATACCCGATTGTGTCCTCTTTCAATGACCTCACCATTTTCACCAACCAGAACCGCGCCCACGGCAAAATTCCCTTCTTTGGCGGCGGCAATGGCCTCCTGTAATGCGATTATTATAAACGAATCATCCGGATACTCGGGATCAGGAACGAAGGCCTTAACCTTCTCCTCCAATTCAGCCAATGATTTCTGCGCTGCGCTGTTCATATTCTGATGTCTCCTTACAGGATGAGATACTGCTTGCCGGCGCGGGGTCTGCCCCATTCTTAGGGTGCTACCCTGCAAAGCATGACAATCGCATTGACGGAGAAGTATGAAAATAGCGCTGCCTCGATTACAAAAAACACGTGGCTGCTGGCCAGGTAGATGTTAACTCCTCCGATGTCCGAGTACTTGACCTCTTTTGCGATCCGTCGGGTGATTCTCATATCATGGGTGGCAATTGGAGAATCTTCCACATTTCCCGCTACTTTGACCGCCTGGTTCAGTATCTCGGAGTAAAACCGTATCCTCTTCTTTGCGTTCAGGGTTATCCAAAATGCAGCAATGGTGAGCAGCAGGGCCAGGATGGTGGCGTTCAAGGGATCGCCCAGCTTCTCGTAGAGCACCACGCCCAAAGTCAGGCTTGCTGTGATCATGGTGACGCTCTGGTGAATGGCCGATGCGATCAACTTATCTACCCCATGTATGAGATCTCTGAGCTTAAGATAATATGACATGCCTTGCGCATCACAGGAGTCAGTGGTGATCTTAGAACTGGTCATCGGACACCCCCAACTCTAACGGAAAACTTCAGAGGTTTCGAAGGGACTACCAGACCCAGAAGTCAAACGATCTCCAGCAGCTCGATGTCGAAGATCAGATCTTTCCCCGCCAAGGGGTGGTTGGCATCCAGCGTGACCGTTGAGGCGGAGACTTCGACCACCGTGACCGGTATCTTCTGGCCATCCGCCTGATCGATGCGCAGCCGCTGGCCGATTTCCGGGTTCAGATGGGCCGGAAGTTTGCTCCGCTCGATCAGCGCGATCATGTCCTTGCGGTGGGGACCGTAGGCCTTCTTCGCCGGGATCTCCACGGTTTTGGACTCACCCGGTTTCATTCCGATCACCGCCTCGACAAAGCCGGGCACGATCCGGGTTCCACCTATGGTGAATTCGTAAGGCCCGCGCTCAGCCGAGGTGTCAAATACCGTCCCATCCTCCAACCTGCCGGTGTAATGTACCTTAACCTTATCGCCCTTTTTGGCTACCGCCATTCTTTCTGCCTTTCGTTTACGCTAATTGATACCTCAGGAATTTACCAGTTTGCAGGGGCGCCATTCATGGCGCCCGACCAAGGGCGGAGCTGAAGCTCTGCCCTTACATCCTACATCTGTTTCAAGAACTCCAGCACAAAGCTGGCGCTGTTATCTGCGGCTACCTCAAAGAACTCCTGTATTTCATCCCTGGCAGTGGACGAGCCGGAGCCGCCGGCTAAATCCGAGCACGATCTGACCACAAGGATAGGAACTCCATTTATCCTTGCTACCTGCACCACTGCTGCCGATTCCATGTCCACGATCTGGGCGTCGAGCTTCTCCTTCAGCCACCCCCTCTTCTCCACCTGATCTATGAAGGAGTTCCCGCTGACCCCGTTTCCACCCACCTTTATCTGTGGAGTCCTGCCCAAGATGGGCTTCAACTCCGGCCTTACGTTTTCCGCTATCTTGAGAAGAACACCTTCGACAGCAAAGAAGGTTAAAGTGTCCGGCTTTTCCTTTTCCGCCAGGTGAAGATAGATCGCGCCGGTGGAGAAACCCTTCTGATTGTATAATCCATAATCATGAGTAACCCAGAATTCTGGCACCACGATATCTCCGATAGCATTCTCCGGATCTATCCCTCCGCAGATGCCGGTAAAGATTATCTGTGTGGGTTTGAATCTATCGATCAGAAGCTGGGCGGTCATGGCGGCATTAGTCATTCCAATATCCGAGTTGACCACAATAACGTCCTTGCCTTCGAGTTTTCCTATCCAAAAGACTCTCCCCACCGAAAACAGGCTATCCTCCAAATCCATCTGGCTTCTCAGAAGCTCCCCCTCTGCATCAAAAGCGTACATGATGGCCACCCTTCCCTCGAAGCATTGCTCTCCGCAGGAAAAAAGGAAGAGGATGAACGTCAAAATAACAAGAAGCCGGAATCTTCTTTTCATTCGGTACTCCCTGAACCCGTTGTTGCAGTATCGTCAAAGATTACACGGTTTTCAGTTTATGAGATTGCGCAGGAAAAGTCAAGACTTTTTGAGCTTGAGGCAGTGCGTTTTTGATGAGGAAGCTTTGTAAGAGTTGGGGAACGAAAGCAGGCGGAAGGAAAGCAGCGGCAGGAGCGCAGAGATTCCTCGACTCTGCACCCCTGCCGTTCTCATTAAATAGGACCCCGCGTTATTTTGGTCACATCATCCATCACGTCGAACTGCTTGACGCTGAAATCACTTAGGGCCGGATGGCCGGTTACCTTGGCTGCCAGCGGTCCTTCGAGGAAGGCCGTGATTGACGCTGCATCCTTGAACATATAGTAGCCCCCTGCCTCCTTTTCCGCCTCGTTCATTATCCAGATCTTCCAGCGCAGACCGGCAAGAGCCGCGAAATCGCCGGCAAGGGAAGATGCGGCCTGCTCGTACTCGGCCTTGGTAACATTGAACTTGAAATTGATCTGCAGCATTCTTCCGGGCATGACTGTTCCTCCTCTGGCTTTTCGGTTTTTGATCCGTCGCTGCCACCAAAGTAGATTCAGCGGCTGTCAGCTACGCCTGCTGGTATTGATTTGTTCGATTGCCACCTCCTTCCGTCCAGGCCAGCCAAAGGCGGGCGGGTTATGGTTAACTCAAAACAACCGCATTGTTGTGTCGACACCTTCGAATTAAAGTGCAATCCGCGGTGTAGCGGATGCCTAAGCCCGTTGAAGTCCACCCTGCTCTTCTAATGTTCTCAATTCTTTAAAGCGAAATCCTTGTTTGTAAGTCTATGCGTTTTCGCGTGAAAAGTCAAGGCTTTTTGCCGTCGTGTGGATAGACATTTGGGAGGTTCACAGGCAGTCTTAGGGATTCTACCGGATAAGAGCGAAGGTCTAGCAGAAAAGCTCCTTCTCCACAAGGTCACATAGGATATGGCAGATGAAGTTGTGAACTTCCTGAATTGGTGAGTAGTGTCCGCTATTTCAAGAAGAGCATCTTTCTTGTTTCCTGAGTTCCATCCGCTGTCTTCAACCGATAGAGATATATTCCGCTTCCCACATCGTTTCCCTTATTGTCTTTTCCATCCCAACTCAGGATGTGAGTACCCCGTTGCTGCTCTCCGGTGAATATCCTCCGCACCAACTGGCCCAACAGGTTGTACACAGCCAGCTCGACTTCTATATCCCGGGCGAGCGTGTACTGAATGCAGGTGTTCGCGTTGAATGGATTGGGATAGTTCTGCATGAGCCGAAACTGGGCAATTGGTGACGCGGGGTCACTTTCGTCCTCGACGTCGGTGAACTGATAGAATTTCCCCCAGATACGCATGGCGTTTGCCGCGCGGCCACTGATCGAATCGGTAAAGCTGGAATAGACGATCAGCGTCTTGCCTTCGGAGCCTTTCGCTAACGCTGGTTGTATCTGGTTCTCCGACTGCGTCGAGATCTCAAAGGAGTCTACCTTCTCTCCGGAGGTGGAGACACTGGCGCCGCAAACATCAAAGAAGCTCTCTGTCGGCTCCTGCCATACAACCAGGCAGTTTGTGCCGTCAAAAACCACGTCAGCATTGTCGGCGTCAGGCTCGGAACATATGCATATGGGTATGCCCTTCGATCCCAAGACGGTTCCGCTAGTATCAACCTGTGCCCCATGGATACCAATATTCTCCCACACGACCAGATAATTCGTTCCATCGAAAGTTACAGATGGATTACGATCATCGTGAGTTGTGGCTATTGGGATTGCTATAGGCTCCGATTCACCGTCTGGGCTCACCCGTTTCCCATAGATGTCGGAAAAAGGAAGGCCCATTCCTTGTTCCCACACCACGAGATAATAGGGATCGCCGAACACGATGGAAGGTTTTTGTGAGTTATAATCACTTGTTATCCAGCTCGGGCTTACATCTATAGGTGTTCCGGAGGTGTTCACCCGCGTCCCATGAATGTTGCCCTGATGGTCCCACACCACCAGATAGTTGGTCCCGTCAAACGCCACTGTCGGATTGCGTTGGTAATGCTGCGAAGAGGATATGGCAAACCCTCCAGGATCGAGTATGTCACCTGCCTGCGACACCCTTGAGCCATAGATCCGGCTTGTATCGACATCCCGATGCTCCCATACCGCGAAGTAGTTTGTACCATCAAAGGCCACCTGCGGGTGATACTGGTGATCTGTTTCCGTACATATGGCGATGACTGTGTCGTGAAGAGAGCCGCCTTCATCCACCCTGGCCCCATAAATGTCATACTCATAATGGCGCCAGCTCTGCCACACCACCAGATAGGTTGTGCCGTCAAAGGCGATATCGGCGTAAGTCTGGCTGCTGGCTGAGCGGGCCAGGTCGACGCTTCCGGTAATGTTGCCGTTGATATCTACAAACCTGGCAAAGATATCATACTGGGTGCCGTCGGCGTACGCATGAACGAGAAGATACTCACCGGTGCCGTAGATGACCGTCGCTGGATAATAGAACTCGAAAGAGTAGGATAATGCTATGCCGGAGGGATCGGTCACGTTACCGTAGTAGTCCACGCGAGCGCCGTAGACGGTCTGCGAATAGAGGCCGCCGCGATGATCCTTCCACACTACGAAGAAATCGTTACCCCTGGAACATACCGACGGGGTCTCCTGGGCGTTGCTGGCCGTGGATATGGCGATGTTGACCGGATCGTCTATAACCGTTCCGTCGTGGAAAACGCGGGTGCCATATATGTCCACCGTCGGGCCCCGGTAGTCTTCCCAGGCCACCAGGTAGTAACCGGTTAGATAGGAGTTATAGGCCACCGAGGGACGCTGCTCGTTGTATGACTCGTCATGTGCTATCTGGAAGCCGAGGGGTTCCAGGATCGAGCCGTCTTGGGTCACGCGCGTCCCGTAAACGTCGAAGTTCGACACTCCGTTTCTATCATCCTCCCAGACAACCAGGAAATTCGTTCCATCGAAAGCAACTGAAGGAAAAGTCTGAATACCTGTTGCAGTCGAGATCGCTATGCCATTTGGGTCCAAAACCGTCCCGTCTTGCTTCACACGCGCTCCGTAGATATCGTAAACTCCGCCATCGCGATTATCCTGCCACACCACCAGATAGCTAGTATCACCGAAGCATATTGCCGAACGCGATTGGTCGCCTGTCGCACCAGAGAGGATGAAGGGTTCAGGAGTCAGAACGATCCCGGTGGATGTTACCCGCACACCGTAGAGGTCGGAGTTTTCGCGCCACACCACCAGATAGTCGGAGCCATCGGATGCTGCTGCGGGATGATCCTGGTGGCCGAGTCCCGTTGCTATTGGTATGCCTGCACTATCCACGAGATCGCCGAACAAGTCAACGCGAGATCCGTAGACGTCGTAATCCACCCCTCGCTTATCTTCCCACACCACAAGATAGCTTGTGCCGTAGGCTGCCTTTGGATTGGTCTGGTTACCTTCCGCTTGACCGTAGATGATCTTGCTGTCGATGAGAAATTCGTCACCTCTCGCATCGGCAACAAACAGACATATGGCACACACCACGATCACAGCCACAAGAATCCCTTCGATTCGGGTCATGGCAATCCCCTTTCTTTTGGCAAGCGCCGTTTACAGACACTATGGATTTCTCGTTATACATTCAACTCTATTGTGCGGAGAGCCAAAAGTCAAGGTTAATTTTACTTTTTGGCTACCCAGAGGAAGTTGGGTGCAATGCAGAGGGGCGATCGGAGCAGGGAGGAAGCTAGCCGAACAGCTCCTTTTCGACCAGTTCGCAGAGGATATGGCAGACGAAGATATGAATTTCCTGAATTCGGGGGGTATTCTTTGAGGGAACAATAATGGAGAGGTCGGAAAGAGCTTTTAGTTTTCCTCCGTCGCGGCCCAGAAGCCCGACGGTTTTCATCTTCTTCTCTTTGGCCTTATTAGCGGCAGTTATCAAATTTGGAGAGTTCCCGCTGGTGCTGATGCACAAAAGCAGGTCTTCGGGTTTGCCCAACGCCTCGATCTGGCGGGAGAATACCTGCTCGAAGCCGAAATCGTTGGCGCAGGCGGTGAGAACGTAGTCGTTGCTGGAAAGATTGATAGCAGGAAGGGCGCTGCGGGTGTAATCCGAAGATAGTCGCACCACCAACTCACCGGCTAAATGCTGGGCATCGGCGGCCGAACCGCCGTTGCCGCAGAGGAGGAGCTTTCCGCCATTCGTGATGCACTGCGCCAAAGCGTGGGCAACCTCGACAATCTTCTCGGAGAGCTCTTCTTTAACCAGATTCTTCAGTTCGATGCTTTCCTGAATCTCTTTTTGGATCAGCCTAACCTTTTCGTTTGTTTTTGCATCCATTTCGGGCCTCTGCTTGTCCGGCGATGTTGAACCCATCTGTCATTGCGAGCATCGCGAAGCAATCCTTCGCCGGTGGCAATGCAAGGGGATTGCTTCGTCACTGCGCTCCTCGCAATGACGTGGTAATGCGTGATTGTGTTGACATCTACCGATCGCTCTATATAACTTCTGTCTTCTTACCTACGTGAATCGCCTCGGCGAACTCTTCGATTATGGTATCGTCTTCTTCTAAGGAATTTCCGATCACGACAAAGCTGGCGCCGCTTTTGGCCTTGCTGTGCGCAGCTTCAGGGTCTTTCACCCCGCCGCCCACTATTATGGGGAGGGAGACGAAGTCTCTTACCTCTCGGATGATTGCATCAGGGACCGGATTCTCTGCGCCTGAGCCTGCTTCCAGAAAGACCAATTTCATTCCCAGATACTCTGCCGCCAGAGCGTGAGCTTTGGCGATGTCCGGCTTGTTCCTGGGGATAGGCTGGGTGTTGCTCATGAACTGCACCGAGGTGGTGCCGCCAGACTCAATAAGCAGATACCCGGTGGGAATGGGTTCCAAGCCGAACTCCTTTATGGCCGGCGCTGCCTTCACCTGTTCCCCGATCAAAAGATGCGGGTTTCTGCCGCTTATAAGCGATAGAAACAAAATGGCGTCCGCATGCCTGGATACCTGATTGGCATTTCCCGGAAAGATGACCACCGGGACGCTGACGTTGGCCTTTATCTCCTTCACCGCCTCATCGAACCTGGTAGAAAGGAGCAGGCTGGAACCAACAAGAAAGGCGTCGGCCCCTCCCTTCTCCGATTTCTGAGCCAACTCGACAATCTCCGATACGCTCATCCGATCCGGATCAAGCAGGACTAAGAATCCCGCGCCTTTTTCGTTTTTGACATCCAGTAGCTTTTGATAAACGGACATGGTTTTTCAGTTTGCAGTCTTCAGTTTGCAGTTGGCAGTTACCTCACCCCTTCTCCCCCTCTCTCCCACCTTTGGCGGGATCTCAGATATGAGACGGAGAGGGAGACGAGGTTTTTGATCAAGGTGACAGTCTTTGTACCTTTATGGTATTGAGAACGCTCGTTCCAATGTTCCATTTTTGTACCCGATGGTTTTGTTTTTGAAGAATCTTACCATTATATCTTTTTCTGTGGCCAGACTGCTGCCTGCAATATACTGATAAATGCGTTCCCACGTGACTCGCAGAAATCTTCTTCGCTGGCTCTCGTTTATATGCCTCTTAAAGACAGCCTCAATATCCGGCTCCCGTTCTGACAACACCAGATTAATGAGATAAAAATCCAAATCCTGTTGCTGTGCCATCCAAGTGCCGAGTAGCCAGAAACGCAATAACTCATACTTCTTCTCATCTATTGCGATCGTTTTGTAAGGAGACTTAAGGACTTTTGAAAACCAATTATCTCCACCGGTTTCATACTTTTTTGGATTGCTCTCATCGCTGGGCTTTGTTTCGTTTGAAGCAGTTAATTTCGCCTCTATTAAGAATAATGCTTTGTCAGTCGTGATTATGATATCGGGCTCCGAACTCTTATTTATTTCCTCACCAAATTCCTTTCTCGCTTTATTAAATTCAGACCAGCTGGTGTTTTCTTTTTGACTGTATGACCAATATATCACTTCGGACGACTTTATTGGGTTCCCGGTGATCGAACTCAGAAAGTCTTCAATTAGATTGTTTCTTTCCAAGAATCTAAAAACATTCCAACTAACAGCATCCTCGCTGTTATCTCGTGCCATCCGGCTTTCCCTTTTTACCGTTCCCATTTTCTCAAGCAGCTCCCCATCGGACCTTTCTTTCCAAAGCAGGTTATCTACTTCACTTGGGTATTCAAAGGTCGTTGAAGAGATAACGATATTGTGCTTTGGACACTTGAATCTATCCTCCTTCTTAAAAACTACTCGTTGTCTTTCTACTTTTTCATTGCAACCTTTAACCGGACATTCAACTGTTGTTTCGGTGATTTCAATCCTTTCCTTCAACTCTTCTATGCCAAACATTTCCTGGTCTCCTTTAAACGATGGCTTTCTTCTACCTCACCCCCTATCTCCCCTTCAGGGTGTCCTTCGATCCCGAAGATCTTCCTTCGACACTGAGTCTCAGGACGAAGTGCAGGGTGACCCCCTCTCCACTTTGTGGAGAGGGGGACGCAAGGGGGAGAGGTTACTTAATCATTTTCCCCACAATCTTCGGCAAGCTATCCAATGCCTTTTTTAGCTTCCCAACATCCTTTCCTCCCCCCTGGGCCAAATGCGGCTTGCCTCCGCCGGTTCCACCCACCAGTTTGGTTATCTCCTTGATGACGTCTCCAGCCTTTATGTTCTTGGATTTGATCAAGTCGTCGGTCACCACGGCTACGAAGGCAATCTTTTCCTCTAAGATTCCGGCTAACACTCCTACAGTTGATTTCAACTTCTCCCTGATGGTGTCTGCCAGCTCCAAAAGATCATCGCGGGTTTCCGCTTCCATCTGGTGAGAAATGACTTTGATCCCATTTACGTCCACACAACTTTCCGCCAGTTCTTCTATCCTGCTTCTGGCAGACTCCTTCTGAGCCTCTTTGACCTTCTTCTCCAACTGCTTGCCGGTCTTGACCAGGCTCTCCACCCTCTCCCTGAGATTCTCCTCCGATGTCTTTAATATAAATGCCAGATCGTCAAGAAGTTCTTTTTGCTTTTTGGTCAACTGGTAGGCGCCTTCCCCGGTAACCGCCTCGATTCTTCGCATCCCCGCGGCTATTCCGGTCTCTGTTACGATTTTAAACAGGCCAATCTCACCGGTAGCGTTTACGTGCGTGCCCCCACACAGCTCTCTGGAGAACCCTTCCACCTCTACCATTCGCACGATATCTTCATATTTCTCACCGAACAAGGCCATGGCGCCCAGCTTCTTTGCCTCCTCAAAGGGAACCTGGGCACAGGTTACCGGACAATTCTGCCAGATTCTGCGGTTCACCAGATATTCCACCCTTGCGATTTCCGCCTCATCCATGGCCTTGAAATGAGTGAAGTCGAATCTCAGTCTATCCGGCGCAACCAGAGAGCCGGACTGGTTTACGTGCTCCCCCAGCGTCTCTCTTAGAGCTTTGTGCAGAAGATGAGTGGCGGTGTGATTCCTGCGTATCGAATTCCTCCTGTCCATATCCACCCTGGCTACAACCTTTCTGTTCAGGACGTCTTGAACCTTACCTTTGACCACCCTTCCCAAATGATATATGGCGTCGCCTTCCTTTTTTGTATGATCAACCTCGAACTGGAAGCCTTCCGAAAGGATGACCCCGGTGTCACCCACCTGCCCGCCAGCTTCAGCATAAAACGGGGTATGATCCAGAATCAACATCTGTTCGTTAGACGGTTCCAAAACCTCCGCCTCTTCTTTCACTTTCTCGTATCCCACGAATTCGCTTTTGTGTTGGCATTCCACTATGACAGGGATACTGACGCCCGTGCCTGCGGCCCGGGAACGCTCTCTTTGCCCCTCCAAAAATTTCTCAAAACCTGAAACGTCTACGGACAGCCCTTTTTCCTCCGCCATCACCTGAGTCAAGTCCAGAGGGAATCCATAAGTATCGTAAAGTTTGAAGACCTCTTGTCCGGGGATGGTGTTTGATCCTTCTTTGTGAACTCTTTCGGACACCTTTTCAAACAGCTCCAGCCCCAAGTCCAGGGTCTCCTCAAATCTCTCCTCCTCGGATTTGATCACAAGCGCCACGTGTTCTTTCTTAGCCTCCAGCTCGGGATATGTCTTTCCCATCAAATCCACTACCAAGCTGGATAGCTGGTAGATGAAAGGTTTGTGGAGTCCCAGGAGCCTTCCGTGACGTGCAGCTCTTCTTAATATCCTTCGCACCACATAGCCCTGTCCCTCGTTGGAGGGGATGGCCCCATCGGTTATGGCAAAGGAGAGCGCCCGGATGTGATCCGCTATCACCCGGAAGGATTGTCCTCGGTCTGAGTCTTTGTACGAAGACGAAGATACGTTCTCGATCTGCTTGATCAGGGGGACAAAAAGATCGGTGTCGTAATTGGAGTCAACGTTCTGCATGATGGCGGTCAGCCGCTCGAAACCCATCCCGGTGTCGACCACCTTGGCGGGAAGATCGGAGAGATTTCCTTTTTCATCCCGGCTATACTGCATGAAGACCAGATTCCACACCTCCACGAACCTTCCGCAGGGACAGTTGACCCCGCAGTCCGGACGGTCACACTTGTATTTTTTACCCTTGTCGTAGTGAATCTCGGATGAGGGACCGCAGGGACCCACCTCTCCCATCTCCCAGAAGTTCTCTTTCTCGTCGAATCTTATCACCCTTCCCTTTTTGATGTCAGTATACTTGTGCCATAACTTTTCTGCCTCATCGTCATCCCGGAAAACGGTGGCGTACAGTCTCTCCTTAGGCAGACCGCACACTTCGGTTAAGAACTCCCAGCCCCAGATTATCGCATCCTTCTTGAAGTAGTCGCCAAAGGACCAGTTACCCAGCATCTCGAAGAAGGTGTGATGAGAGGTATCCTTACCCACCTCCTCTAAATCATTGTGCTTTCCCGAGACCCGGATGCATTTCTGACAGGAGGCCGCCCTTTTGTGTTCGGGCCTCTTTTTTCCTAAGATGGTGTCCTTGAACTGGTTCATCCCCGCGTTGGCAAAAAGAAGCGTGGAGTCGTCCTTGGGGATCAAAGACGAGCTGGGAAATATCTTATGGTCCTTCTGTTCGAAGAACTTTAGGAATTCTTCTCTAATCTCGTGGCTTTTCATCTCGAAGCCTTGAATTGTTGTTTCGCCAATTCTCGATACATTAGTCTTTTACGGAGCCAGTCCGTGGAGGCTTGCTTCATTCTTTCATTACAGTACGGCTTTCTCTTTGACCAAGACGCTCTGCAATGCATGATTAACGGCTTCGTAAGAGAACCCCCTTCTTAAAAGCAAGCCATACATCCTTCTTCTCGCCACCTTTGGCTCCAAGTTCTTGTATCTTCTCCTGATTTTTTCCAATAATTCCGAGGCTGACTTATCTTCATCCTGACACAATTCGTCTGTGACGCGTTCAATGATGTCTTTTCTTATCCCTTTCTTCCAAAGCTCCTGCTTCAGCAGTCTTTTGCCTCTCGGCTTGTAGGCGAGTCTCTCCTTAACCCAGGCGGTGGCGAATTCAGAGTCGTTAATTAAGTCGTATCCTTTTAGCTTGTCGATCGTGCTTTTGATGCTCTTTTCATCGAAGCCCTTGCCTTTGAGCTTATTTTTTATCTCCTTTTCGGTGCGGCGGCGGAAAGAGAGGAACCTCAAGGCAGCGTTCTTGGCTTCATTCTCGCTCTTCTGTTGTAAGATATCTTTGATCCTGCGATCGGTCAGATCCTCACCCTTCTCCAGGCCCAACCTGGAAACGACCTCCTCGTCCACCCCGAAAGCGAACTTACCGTCAATGAAAACCGATCGCCTACGGGGGTTTTTCCTCTGAGCTTCGATCCGGGTGATAGTTTGTTTTTTCGCCATGGTCTGACGCGGGCTTCATCTGCCAAAACCCTGGGAGCACATCGGGCCTACTTTTTGACCGGTTCTTTATCTTTTTCCTCTTCTTTCTCCTTGATCAGCCCCAGCTTCGTTCTGATTTTCCGGTCAATCTCCTGGGCTAAGTCCGGGTTTTCGAGCAATAGCCGGGCGGCGTTGTCTCTTCCCTGTCCCAGCCTCTCGTCTTTGTATGAGAACCAGGTGCCGCTTTTGTCTACCACCTTCTGGGCCACGCCCAGATCGATCAGCTCCCCGAATCCGTAGATCCCCTTTCCGAAGATTATATCAAACTCCGCGCTCTTGAAGGGGGGTGCTACCTTGTTCTTGACCACCCGGACCCGGGTGCGCGATCCCAAGACTCTATCCGCCTCCTTAATGGAGGAAATCCGCCTTATGTCCAGCCTTACCGACGAGTAGAACTTAAGGGCGTTGCCGCCGGGGGTAGTCTCCGGATTGCCGAACATCACCCCGATTTTCATCCTGATCTGGTTGATGAAGACCAAGCAGGTTTTGGATTTGCTGATGGTCCCGGCGAGCTTTCTCATGGCCTGGGACATCAGCCTGGCCTGCAGCCCCATGTGCGAATCCCCCATCTCTCCTTCGATTTCCGCCTTGGGAACTAAGGCTGCCACCGAATCGACGGCTACGACGTCCACCGCTCCACTTCGCACCAGAGTCTCGGCAATCTCCAAGGCCTGCTCTCCGGTGTCGGGCTGCGAGACCAAAAGATCGTCAATATCCACGCCCAGATTCCTGGCATAGGCGGCGTCAAAAGCATGCTCGGCATCGATGAATGCGGCGACGCCTCCTTTTTTTTGCGCCTCTGCCATGATGTGCAAAGCTAAGGTGGTTTTTCCCGAAGCCTCCGGTCCGAATATCTCCACTACCCTTCCTCTGGGCACGCCGCCCACGCCTAAAGCAGCATCCAGACCCAGCGAGCCGGTGGATATCACCGGTATGCTCTCTCCCAGCGAGTCGGTCCCCAGCCTCATGATAGAGCCCTTGCCAAACTGCCGTTCAATCTGGGTAACCGCTTGCTGTAAGGCTTTCTTCTTCTCCTCCTGTACGTCTGTCATCTTTCTCACCTCACTTTCCTGGTTAGTCTTGTTTTTCCTGAGTACCCCTCGTCGAAAACCTAAATCTCTTAGTCGATCTGTGTCTGATTCGTTTAATCCGCTGCATCCTTCGGGCATAGCCCTTCCTTCGACACTGAGTCTTCCTTCGACCCTGAGGTCTCAGGACCGAAGGGCAGGACGAAGTGCAGGACGAGTCCGTTGACCGATCGGTTGACCTATTCAACCAGAGGTATTTTCTTCAGCGGCGTATAAATCGCCCCGCCGGGATCGAGCTGGCTTTTCATCATCACCACCTCATTTACCTCAATTTCTTCAGTCTGAAAATCTGAAGACGATACCAGTTCCATGAGCTTCTCGATGTTCTTCGGAGATTTCACTCTCCCTATGGTGAAATGCGCTGAATATTTCCTCTTCTCCTTTGGGAAGCCGATCTTCTCCATCTCCTGTTCGATTCTTACTGCCATCTGGGAGAGTTCCTCCTCACCCGAGCCGGCTCCTATCCATATCACCCTGGGTCTTCTTGGATTGGGAAAGGCGCCCGTTCCTTTTAAACTCATGGTGAACTTCCTTGTTCCCTCCAGAGCTTTCTCGGTGGCGGAGAAGACCTCGTTTATCTTCTCCTCCGAAACCTCTCCTAAGAACTTCAGGGTGACGTGAATGTTCTTCGGCTTAACCCAGGAGACGAAAGTGTCCGTTTTCTTAAATGGGGCCTGCAGCTGTTCGATTTCTCTCTTGATCCTCTCCGGCAATTCAACCGCGATGAAAGTTCGCATGAAGTTCCTCTTTTGCAATAAGATTTTTCCGCTTCATCCAGCCACTATCCGTTTCATCCGCTTAATCCGTTGGCATGAACCGTACGGTTCATGCCGTTGACCGCCTTTGTTAAAAACAATCTCACCAGATTCAAAGCAGCCTGGGCAGCTCTCTCTCTGTTGCTGTTTCGATTCTCTCCAAACATGAACTTCTTGGCAAAGGAATTGTTTTCGTGGGCGAAGCCGATAAACACCAGTCCTACGGGCTTCTGCGGCGTCCCGCCGGTTGGTCCCGCAACTCCGGTCACGGATAGGCCGTAGTCGGTCTTGGCCAGCTTTCTTACGCCCTCGGCCATCAGAATTGCCACCTGTTCTGAAACAGCTCCATGCCTTTCGATTTTCTCGCTGGGGACGTTCAGAAGTTGGGTCTTGGCTTCGTTGCTGTAGGTGACTACTCCCCTCTCGAAGTATTTGGAGCTTCCCGATACGTTGGTAATCCTTGCCCCGATGAGACCGCCGGTACACGATTCCGCCACCGCTATGGTCTTTTTCTTTTCCGAAAGGAGCCTTCCCACGACCTCCTCAAGGGTTTCCCTGTCTTTGCCGTAGACATAGTCTCTCAGGGCCTCTCTGATCTTTTGCTCCAACTCGTCAATTTTGGCCTGCGCGTGGCGCTCCTCCCCCGACTCCGCTGTCAACCTGACGTCCACGCCCAGATAGCCGGGAAGGAATGCGACTTTGACATCCTCCTTCGGATCAATCAGCTTCTCGATCTTCTCATACATGGCGGATTCCGAGATCCCGGTGGTCCTAAGCTTCATGTGAAGGATGAAATGCTGCGGTTTCCTCTCTCTCAGGACTGGCAGGATCTCATTCTCCACCATCCACTTCATCTCGGCTGGCACTCCGGGTACGGCAAAGAAGAGGGTTTTGTCATCTTCGATAAATATCCCCGGCGCCACTCCCCACAGATTGGAGAGAGCCTTGGCCCCCTGAGGGATCAGTGCCTGGTTCTGGTTTATTTTGGGCATGGGGCTGCCCCTTTTTCGAAAAGACTCCTCGATCTGTTTTAGAATCTCCTGGTGAAATATCAGATTTCTCTTGAACGCCTTCACCACCGCTTTCTTGGTCAGATCGTCCTGGGTGGGACCCAACCCGCCCGAGGCGATGATGACGTCCGCCCTGCTTCGGGCGACGTCGAATGCCTCCGTTATCCTGTTTATGTCGTCTCCCACGCTGGTCTTGAAAACCACCTCGATTCCTTCAGCGGTCAAACTCTCGCCTATGAAGCTGGAGTTGGTGTCCTGGATCTGCCCGTAGAGCAACTCGTCTCCAATGGTGATGATTTCCGCTTTCATATCATTTCCTCAAGTCTGGCTAACCTGACCTGTCCTCAACCTGCGAGATATAAGATCAGATGCAGGCTCAAGTTGGCATAGATGCCGGCTATCACGTCGTCCAAGGTTACCCCCCAGCCTCCTCTCAACTTCTCCATGGCCCTTGCGGGGGGAGGCTTGATTATGTCGAATAGCCTGAAGAGCAGAAAGGCTCCGGCAAACGACTTGATGTCTTTAGACACGAATATCAAAGATATCACCATGCCGACCACCTCGTCTATAACGATAGGGCTTCCATCCTTGCCGAAGAACTCCTCTCCCCGGGTGGCCAGCCAGACGCTCAGGAAGAGAAGACCTATGGCGACTGGAAGTAATATATAAAAAACAGGCGGAATTAGAAACCAAATTATTGCCAGGGTGATGAAGCTGGCAAAAGTTCCCGGGGCAACCGGGAAATACCCGGCGAAGAAGAAAGTACAGCCCAGTTTAGTCAGTTGATCCTTGGTCAATTTGAATACCCGGAACTTGTGAGTTATTTCAGCACGCCTTTGAGCAAGAAGGCATTTTTGACCAAATAATCGATTCCGGTCCCCACGGTCAAAAGCAAGGTGAGAAATATCATCCCGTCGAAGACCCGGAAGACCCAGTCGGTGGTGAAGATGCTCCAGTCGTTGCCTAAGGGAAGAAGAGTCGATTTGAGATTGACGTATACCAGCATGATTATGATCACCGTCATCTGGCAGCCGGTCTTCCATTTGGCCCAATAGGATGGGAGAATCACCACCCCCTTGTATGCGGCCAAACTCCTGAAGCCGGTGACGAAAAACTCCCGGAGTATCATCACCAGAACCATCCAGGTCTGAACGTATCCCAAGGCGACGAAAGAGATGAAAGCGGTGGAGACCAGTATCTTGTCTGCCAGCGGATCCATGAATTTGCCGAAACCGGTTATCACCCCGGTCTTCCTGGCTAAGTACCCGTCATACACATCCGTTAACGCCGCCACGATGAAGATGAAGGTGGCCAGGTAGCGCAGATACATGTTGTCGATCAAGAGGAAGATCATGAAGACGGGGGCCAAGATGATTCTGGCTATGGTCAGCTTGTTGGGGAGATTCATTTGCTATCCGAACGGCCTTCAACGCATTCTCTCTGGTTTTGTCTCCACCCCCTCACCCGGTTCTTCCCCTGAAGTGATCCTCACAGTATCTCTCTATAGTCAACTTCGATTCCGCCTTTAACCTTTTCGTAATAGACTAATTTTGTCGCAATGTGCTCCGGTAAAGCTGGTTTTGCCCTGTACGTATGAGGCTTTATCGAGATGGGAAGGTTTCCGATGTAGCCATCGATCCCTCTCGATTCTTCATCTGGCCCAGAAAGACGATAAGAACTCTTCTTTAGCTCCGCTCCCTTCTTTAGTATCGCCTCCTGAAATCTTAATCCAATGAATGTCTTGATGATCACTAAATCCCTCACACATTTCTCAACCACTTCGGGATCAATCTTGTTCAAGGAATTTTTGAACTCCTTGACTTTTTTCAGTATTTTCTCTGTCGCATTGTTGATGGCGTGTGGTTTCTGTTCCAAATATCATTTTTCCCATTCAGATAAAGTCTTGCCCGTGAAGTGCTGAATGAGTTCGCTCATTTGGCCAACTACTCTTGGTCTCGTACCTTGCGCAAAACTGTTCGCCAAATTGATCAATGGGGATACGTACTTGGGAAAATCGGGGGTGTCTATATCGAGGTACGCTCTGATTTCCTCATTTTTGATCTTTATCTTCATCTCAACGGATCTCCTCGGGTTTTGTTCCTTGCAGCGACAAGAACTTTGATTTGTATTTGTAATCCAGTTTTGTATCCACTTGGGCGAGACCGTTTTTTATCAAATGAGCATTCAGGCAAGTTTTGTTCTTCAGATAGAGGTAACAAAGTAGGTAGTTCTCCTCGTCGTGTTTTACAGCGTCGAATCTCATGAAGACCCGCTGTCCTTTGGTCTTCTGTCTTAGGAATTCGACGGCATCGCCGTCCTTTTCCCGGGCTTGCCTGACGCCTAGCAACCTTATTCTTATTCCACTATTCAGAATCAGTTTCTCGGGCGAGATTATCTCTTTTACCCTGTAATATGTTCGTCTTTCGCCGTGCGAGTTGTCTATCTTTGACCCGAATCTCAATTTTTTAGGATCAACTTTCTTGTCAAATCTTATCGGGTCCTTGAAAACATAGGGCAATTTTTCAATCTCTTCTTTAAGGTCAAGCCTTGGATCCTCCTGCTTGACTATCTGGAACCTTGTGTTTTCGAGAATGCTGCCTTGTCGCAGGCCGAGCTTTTCATTTATGATTGACAAGAATTCCTCATTTATCTCATGGCCGATAGAATTTCTTTTTAGGTTTTTGGCCGCCAAAGACGTTGTTCCGCTGCCCAAGAAGGGATCCAGCACCGTATCACCGACGAAACTGAACATCTTAATAAGGCGCTTTGGGAGTTCTTCCGGGAACATCGCCAGATGTTTGGCTTGTTTTTCACCGGGGAAATTCCAATGCCCGGTAAAGTATTGGTTCCACTCATCTTTAGCTAATCTCGATTTCTCTTTAATCTCTCTTAAAACTTTAGGGGGTGTTCCATATTTCTTGAAAATCAGAATAAACTCATAATCGAGTTTCAGAATCCCGCTTCTCGGATAAGGGAACGAACCCATCACAGTTGCCCCACCGGTGGTATGACAAGTTGTAACTTTCTGCCAGATGATAGCGCCCATGTAGTCAAAACCAGCACTTTCGCAGAACTTGATTATTTCCGTTCGTATGGGAATGACTTTATATCTTCCATAATAGACGGAGCGGGCAAATTGGTCTCCTATGTTAACGCACAGCCGGCACCCTTTGTGCAAAACCCTGTAACATTCACTCCAGACTAAATTGAGATTGTTGATATACTCCTCGTAAGTATCATTAAACCCAATCTGTTTTCCATTTCCGTAATCCTTTAATTGCCAGTATGGTGGAGAGGTAATGATGAGATGAACGGACTCATCAGTAACCTCTCTCATACATCTCGAATCACCGACGATTATCTTGTGCCAAGTATTCATATCGTCTTCGCATTTTAGATAAGATACTCAAACTCGTTGATGTTCGCAAATGAATTTAACGTCACATACTCTTACGGCGGTCGCTTTTTCAGCCCTTTCGCATGCCTTTGAGTCGGTCTAACGCTTCCCCGTATCTTTTGCTTCCTTTGGACCAGTAGGTGAGTTTCTCGCATGGGAATTCATCACACTCGTAACAGTACTCCAAGCCTTTCTGATCCACACAGCATTGGAGAATCCAGCAGTCCGGAGACCAGTGCTTGGTCCGGTCACCTTTACAGCCCATGCAGTGGATATCCTGCAACTTCACATCCTCATTTCTCTCCTTCTTGAACCAATCTGCAATCTCCTGTGCTATTTTGAGATCGTCGGTAGCCTGGAGAATATCGCACTTGTGACACTCCAATCCACATACTGCAATCATCTCCCTGTCATTGCCCATTGGGACCTCCTTCCCCGATCAAACGTTCTTTAGAGACATCTTTTCCGCCGACCCAGCGATTCATCACCGTACAGGCGGTAAGATCGCCGGTTACGTTTATTGCGGTAAGGCTCATATCCAGAATCCGGTCCACACCGATGATGAGCGCTATGCTGCTTGGAGGTATGCCAACCCCGCTGAGCACGGTTGCCAAAATTACCATACCAACGCCGGGCGTGGCAGGCGAGCCGATGGACGCACCCACCGTGGTGAGGATGACCAGAAGCAGTTTGTCGATTCCTAATTCCACACCGAAGACCTGTGCTAAAAAGACCGTAGCCACTCCCTGGTACAGGGCCGTCCCGTCCATGTTGACAGTCGCTCCCAGGGGATGTTCAGAAAATCGGAATCCTCGGAGCTGACGCATAGTTCACATTGCTCAAGTCCCTCCCGAACGGCTTCCTGATAAAACGCCCGTGGGTCGGGGTCTTTATCGCCCTTGACGAAGACTTGTGTGAATAGGGACTCCCCCCATTTCTCCATCTTCTTCTCAATCTGTTGCGCCCGGTATCGTTCTGCTTCGTAAGGAAACCGGAGAAAACCTTCCAAATACCAGCGGAGATCTTTTCGGTCTTCTTTGCTCAGCGGGTCAGAAAAAGGAATAGGATGCGGGTAAGGTCGTGGAATGTCCTTTCCTCGCTGCCACAACACCTGTATTTCCCATTTTCAAGATATTTGATGTGTAAGAGATTCATGTTGCTCTCCCCTTGAAATCGTTGGCTCAGCGCCACCCCAGACAGGTCGTTTGCATCCCGGCTGGATTAGCGGTCAATCTTCCATTATCTTTTGTTCTCTTCAAGCCATATATTAGTCGATTTAAGTGTAGAAGTCAAGTCTTGTGTTGGTGCACGACCAGTGAATTCAGCATTCTTAACCATTGCTGAGTGGCTGAAAGAGGATTTATCAATCAGAATGTTCAATAGGTGGAAGAGCAGAATTCTTAGGCTTGAACTGATCTCGCTGGCGAAAACCGAAGAAGGAAAACGGGGAGTATGTTATCGCAGTTTTTGAAAAGAAACCGTTTAGAAGTAATACCAGATGATCTCGTACTTGGAAATGTCCTCGCCGATTTCGGCTGGTCTTTGCAAGTAATGGGGCATGTTGAGGCATTTGGGATTACATCCCGGACGTGAGCACCCCGCCAACGGCGGGGTGACCTCACGAAGCTAGAAAGCCTGTCCCATGTTAAAGTATAATCGTTGGCCTGGCTCCCCTTCTTCAGGCTGCAGATTGATCCCGTAGTCAAGACGCGCTATTCCGATGGGCGTGTTCACCCGCAGGCCCACCCCGGCAGAGGTTCGAACGTCTCTCAACTGGAACTCGCTTGCCGAGAGCCAGACATTCCCAACATCGGCGAAGAGTACCCCACCAATCATCCTGTATATTGACTGTCGTATCTCCAGCAAGTTCCAGACCAGTTGGAACCTTCCGCCGATGGGGTCCCCCTGTGAATCCAGAGGCCCTACCAGTTGGTAGCCGAAGCCTCTGATCGAGTTAGGGCCACCGGCATACAGCCTTTCGTTTAACGGTATGTCTTTGGAGGTTCCAAAGAAGTCCATCCACCCGATCTCCAGGGAGGTGGCAAGGATGGTCGACCTTTTCAATGGGTGGAAGTACTTCAGCCTTCCGCTCAGACGCACGAAGGTATCCGTGCCGCTTAAGAATGAACCAGCCAGCTCATTTCGGCCTTCAGCGTAGATGCCGCGAGTGGAGTTGAACAGGTTATCCCGGGTATCATAGATCAGAGACAGGGCGAGGGTTCGCAGTTTGGATTTGAGCTCCTGGGGGATGTCCTCCACCTGCACATTGCTTAACTCGGCGTCTTCATATCTGTAGGCTACGGAGGCCGTGGAGCGTCTCCCGAATGTTCTGCCGACAACCAGACGCCCAACTTTCCGGAAGATGTCATAGCCCGGCTCTTCCAAGTATTCCGCGAGAAAGTTGAGGTCTGTCTTCCAGGGGACACCCAGAGTCCACGGTTCGGTGAATGAGGCCTCTGCAGCCCGGCCGATGAAGCTGGCTCTGAGGGTTAGGCCCGCCTTGAGAGCGGTTCCGGCCAGGTTGCTGTTGAAGACCTCTACCCTTCCCCTTATTTTCTCAACCGATCCGTAACCAGCGGCAACGTTGAACTCGAGGGACTCGTTTTCCTTCAACTCGATCAGAATGTCTTTCTCGGCTGAATCGCCGGAGGCAGCCGGCTGAGGACGGATGAAAACGCTCTGGAACAGACCGGTCAAGTAGAGCCGGCGCTGGGACTCCAGAAGCCGGGAGTATTTAATCACCTCTCCAGGACGAAACAGAAGCTCGCGCTTCACAACCTTGGCTTTGGTTCTTTCCAGACCCTCCAGCCGGATGTCGGCTATGCGGAATTGAGTTTTCTCCTCAAGCGCAAAATCGACTAAGGCTCGATGAGTTTCATAATTGATCCGCACGTCGGGTTTCATCTCTGCTTCCAGATAGCCGTTATCGGCATAAAGTGTTAAGATCGAGAGGCTGGCATCCTGAATCCTGGCCGGCTTTAAAGGGTCTCCTGGTTTGACCTTGATTCTATCCAGAAGCACACTGTCGCCGAACACGGTGTTGCCAAAGATGCTTACCCCCTCTATGCTTGTCAGTTCGCCCTCGGAAAGTCGAATGCGAATGTCGACTTCCCCTCCGGTCGTATCGACGGTCACCTGAGTGTCAGCTATCTCAACTTCCAGGTAGCCGTTTTGTTGGTAGAAGAGCAGCAGACTTCTCAAATCGTCTTCGAAGATATGACGGTGATAATAGGATCGGGAGAGGAAGCCGGAAGGGCGGGTGAGCATGACCCGCTTCAATCGACCCCGCTCGAAGGCCTGGTTTCCCTCAAAGGTGACAGAACTCACCTTGAGCCTTTTCAGCGGCTCCTTGGCCAGAAGACCCGATGCAGAAAGCAAGAATATGGTCAAAAGACAAAAAGCCAGTCTCGAATTTCTCATCTGGATCGCAGTCTGTATTTCAAGTTCATCCCTGCCCGGCCCTGCTGATCAGTCTGCCCCTCCAGGAAGAAGTGCTTGGACAGCCGATAATCCAGGCGGAAGCTGTTTTCGTTGGAATGACCCACGGTGGTGGTGTAGGTAAGCTCCACCCGCGGAGAGATCTTTTTGGAGGCGAGCAGCTGCGGACCGGATGTTCGATCCCGACTGAAGAGATTTCCCTCGATGGTGAACTGATCCAAACCAAGCAGCGAACCCACCTTGTCGGAAGTGTAGCCTGCGATTCTCTGGCTGGAGAGGGACTGGGCTCGCTCCAGCAGGGCCGATGATGCGCCCTTGCCCTCTGCGTCTTTGCCGACAAGCTCCTCCCGGGTGGCCCCGATGGTGAGAAGGGAAATTATGTTGGATTTATCTTCAGGAGGATCAGAGGAGAGATCCACCACCACCTCGTCCAGCGGGCCGGTGAGCGTAAACGCGATCAAATAGGGAACCGCCTCGGTGGCCCGATAAGTCTTCACTGTTGTTTCCGCCCTGAGATCAATGATAGGATTGAGCCTGTTGGGATCGATAAAGTCGACGATGCCGCGCTTGATCCTGAATTTCCTGTCCAGATAGAGCACGTATCCTTCTTCCACGGTGACCCGCCCGGTCAGATTGGGCTGCGCCGGGGAACCGATAACACCAAGCTCGGTGTGCAGCCGCAGGCGAGCCAGGTTGTTGTCCACCCAGATTTCCTCGCTTTCTCGCAGCCGGACGTTCATTCTGGTTCGCTGGAGAAAGGAGGGCAGCTCCGGCTTCGGCTTTTCTACGGCCTGCGCAAAAGGCAAGACGGATTGGGGCCTGAAGTTGACCAGCATGCGCGACTCGCCCAAGATGATGTCGCCGTCCAGAAGGAAGTAGCTGTTCTGGTCTTTATAGCTCAGCTGGGCCGATTTGACCGAGAGAATCAATTCCTTGGGGCGATCAATCTTCACGTCGCTCACCTTAACCCGGACGTCTGCATGCACCAGCTCGCCCTCGTCGTGGGTCAGGTTGCCAGAGACAAAGATGGTTCCTTGCTCCAGTCGCACGAATACGGAATCGATCTTAAATTCATTCCTGTTGAACTCCAGCTTGACCACACCCTGGTCCAAAGGCACATTTAGCCAGGCCGGCTGCACGGTGAGCCCGCGTACCTCCAGGTGCCCATCCACCTCTGGATCCTGAGTCGAACCGCTCAAGGCCACTTCCGTGTTCAGAATTCCGGACAACTGTGCCAGGTCGGGGAAAAACGGCTGTAAGGTTGCCAGATCCATCTGGTTAACCCGTGCCCGGAACTGAAGTGAGTCAGAGGAAAGAGTGCCGTCACCTGTAATTGAGCCGAAGTCTGCAATGGAAAGGCTCATCTTTACATCGAACTTCCGTAACTGAGAAACCGTCAGGTTTCCCTGCAGTTGAAACGGAGTGTCCTGTATTTCGCCTGACAGATTCACTATGCTCAACACCGAATCCTGTATCGAAGAATTCAAACTGATCTTTTCAATTGCAGGCGCATTCTGGGCTGTCTGAACCGCTCCGTCTTCAAGCACCAATGTTCCAGCGGGATGGGGATGCCTTAGGGTTCCATCCCAGCTCAGATTATAAGAGCCGTAACCCGAAACCCGCATATCCTCCGGCAAAAAAGCGTTAAGCAAGCGGAGATCAAAACCCTGCCCCGAAGCTTCGCCTCTCACAGGGCTGTGCTCTGTAACGGACCAGGCGCCGTGTTGGCCTCTCTTCAATCCAACAAACCCTTCGGCGGTGGAGTGATGACCCTCATGGTATAATTCCAAAGGTCGGAAGATGAACTGGTCCCCGGCGAACGCCAAATGCCCTTTCACCGAATCCATCTCCACCAGTTGAAAGCGAGGTCTCTGGAGGTGAAAGTCGAAATCGACCTCGGGGTTGTCTGTATTTCCGGCGAAGGCGAGATTGAAGCCAAGCCATCCGCCCATGTCGGGAGGCTCCGGAAGGAGATTTCGTATGGTCTCCAGGTTCAGCCGGTCTCCCTCCGCGGCCAGGGTGTATCGATCCGCCTTTGAAACATCAAAGGCTGCGGTCAGCTTTCCTGCCCGATTAAATCCGGCGGTGGTATCATCCGCCTCTGGCACAAGAATGGGTTCGCCGTTCTCAAGACTGAGACCGTCGTGCAACAGTCGAATCAGCTCTATTTCGCAACTTCCGCTTGCAGAGAGCATGGAAAAATCCCCCAGCACCTGAATCAAAAGCGAGTCACGCCTCAACTGGAGAAGCGACAGATTCATTCGTTGGCCCTCCAAGGTTGCCTGCAGCCGGCCTTCATCGAAATGGATATCGCCGTAGCCGGGCCGAGTTAGCTCAATGCTGATCTGGCCGCTCAGGCTATCCGGTCGACCGCTAACCTTGCCCCGATATGCAACAGCCCCCGAAAGATCCGAAAGATGAAAGGGGGGTCTGAGCGGGTCGATGGGATCCAGATTTCCCGCGAAATGAAGCTCGGAGATGTGGGCCTGGCCGTCTCGATAAAGAATGTTGGCGAAGAGTGAATCAACCGGAAAGTTCTGATACCTGAGATTGTTTGTCTTCACCTGCGCGCTTATGCTGGGCGAATCGACGTTTCCTCCCAGAACTCCTTGAAGTTCCATACTGCCGGTCAACTCTGAAACGTCAGCCAGGCCGGCCAGAGGCTCAAGCTGGAAAATTCTTGCCGAGAATTCGCCCTGGAGCTGTTCGCCGTCCAACTTGAGCCTGGCCAACAGCTCGGAATTCTCCTGATTGAACCGGAAGTCGGCCAAGCCCTGTTGAATGCTCAACTTGGCGGAGAAATCGGGGATAGATTTAGAGCGGTACTTAGCCTGCTTCAGACTTAAATCCGTCAGGACGTTCCAGTTCTTGGGATCGCGACTGCTGCCCGAAGCGGTCAACTGACCATGGATTCTGCCCTGGTAGGGCGAAGCCTCGCCGTACACGTATTGCCAGACCTGCGCCAGGTCAACTCCGCTCACCGAAATCGAGAGTTGGCCGGAGAGGAGGCTGTCGGTTACCAGTCTGCCTTTTCCGGAAATGCTTCCACCTAGGACTCCCAGGTTCATCTGATTCAGACTGACTGACCCGGGTTCCAACTCCGCCTGAATGGATCCGTCGACAATGCGAATCTCAGCAACGTCCAATCCAGGAAGATCAAGCTGAAAGCTCAGTCTGGGATGGTCCAACGACCCATCCAGACGCAGGGCCAAATCAACATCGCCTTGGACTGGCGGTAATTCGGTGTCGATCACCCGACTAGCAGTTTGGAGGAGAGCCCCCGGGTTTCCTTTCAGCGAGAAATCACCCGTAACGGAAGGAGGATCACTTTCTTGCAGGAGTTTCGCATTTCCGGTGAACTCCAGACCGGGCAGACCAATCGAAAGGGAATTCAGTTCCAGCCCTTGGGGGCTTAACTGCCCCTTCAGTTCAATTGCGGCTGCGGTCAATGGAACACTGCGGTACTCCAAGACGCTGGAATCAGCCTGCAAATGATATAGGTAGGTCTGATTTATCCCGTGCTCGACCGTAACGTTGAGATTGTGAACCGACGCCCCCATGGGAATGGAGCTGTCGAGATACCGGATTGAAGCGTTTCGCAGAACCGCCCTGTTCAATTGAACCTGAAGCGGAGCTTGAGTGGAAACGGTATCCCCCTTTTCATCTGAAGCGAACAGAGGAATATTATAAGCCCCGGAACTGTCTCGACTGACCGAGAGGAAGAGGTCATCCAGGCTCACCGAATGAATGGAAAGCGGACGCCTGAACAGATCGGCAAGACGATACCGTATCCTGGCATGACCCAGGTTCAAAAGAGGAATCGTATCGCGGGGTCCTACCTGAAAGATTCGCAGATCCCGCACCTCAAGCCGCGACAACAAATTGGTTTCCAGGTCTCCGATCCGGACTTGCTGCCCCAGAAGGTCGCTCAGTTTTCCCTCCGCCATTCCTTTTATGAACCTCTCACCCGGAGGGAGACTGAGCAGTAGAAGCGAAAGTGACACAAGGGCGAAAACGATCGCCGCAGCCATGATCAACCTGCGCCATAATCGCTTTGTTTTTCGTTTATCTTGCTGCATATCCTTGCCAAAAAGAGCAAACCCGGCAGTTCAGCCGCGGCTATGCAGGCCGCGGGAGACGGGGACCTTAAGCCCACGGTCTTTCCCTTCCTGAGACCGAATTCCGGAATCCCGGCAAATATGTTACGATGGGTCGGACCTAAAAAGGAGACCGAGGTTCTTCAACTCATCCATCCTTGGCCTTGGCGGCGCCGATTCCGGCGACGGCATATCCCAGAGCAAAGCCCACGATCAGGGTCAAAGCCAGAAGGATTATTCGCGACATGGTGATTTTCCAGAAGAACAATCTCAGCGAGACAACCTGGGTGTTCTGTACGATGATTATGAGAAGCAGAACCGCTACGATGAGGATGATAATCGTCTTGGCATTCATGGGTAAACCTCCCGAATGAGTTTAAGCTTTTTGTCTGGTGCCCGGAAAGCGAACAGCTCTTACAGGCGGCTGGTCGAGGCCTCGGTTTGAAGCTCGCAATCAATTCCCATCAACTCGCCGGTCTCCAGCGCTCTCCGGCGATTTCACCTCTTGCGGGTGATGATCACCGTATTGATGCTGTTCCCTTCCATGCTCTTGATCTTTATCTCGAATTTGGGTTGCCTGATGATTTCGCCTTCTTTAGGTATCCTGCCGATCTTGTCCAGTATGTAGCTTGAGATGCTGTAGGGCGCTTTCTCCTCCGGCAAATCCAGGCCGCACTTTTCATTGATCTCATCTATGTCGGCTCTGCCTTGCACCAAAAAGGAGCGTGAGGAGAGCCTCTTTATGGTCGGCCCAATCTTCTCGGTTTCGTCGATAATCTCACCAACTATCTCTTCCAGCACGTCCTCTAAGGTGACCAGTCCCACGTTGGTGCCGAAATCATCGACTACGATGGCGATGTGCTGTTTCCTTCGCTGGAAGTATTTCAGAAGCGAGTCGAGCTTTTTGGATTCGGGTACAAACAGGATGGGCCTGACGATGGCTCCCACCGGCGCATTCTCTTTCTGCAGCATGGCCTCTTGAGCATCCATGACGTGTACGAATCCTTTTATGTGATCTAAGCTTCCCTTGTACACGGGCAACCTGGCGTAGCCTTTGGTATGGAAGACTTCGGCAATAGCCTTGACCTTATCGTCGGCCGAGAGTGCCACGATCTTGTTGCGGGGTGTCATCACGTCTTTGGCCTCCAGATCATCCAGCCTGAAAATCCGATGTATCATCTTCTTCTCGACATCTTTGATCTGGCCGGCTTCTTCCGCCACGGTGACGAAGGTTTCGATTTCGTCCTCAGTTACCAGAGGCCCTGGCTTCTGGCCGGAGAGGTTAGTCAGGGCGTTGGTGAAGCTTTCAAACACGAATATCACCGGGGAGAGGACGGTCTGAAGAAGCTGTATGGGTTTGGCCACGACCAGAGCGACCTGTTCGCTGTACTTCGTGGCCAACGTCTTTGGCGTGATCTCTCCAAAAACCAGGATTATCAAGGTCATTATCCCCGTGGTTATGCTCACGGCATAGCTCCGAGAGATTTCGAAGATTATGGACGTGGCCAGGGCGGATGCCCCGATGTTCACCAGGTTGTTCCCGATGAGTATGGTTATGAGCAGCTTGTGTGGCTGGTCCTTCAGTCTCTCCACCGTTCTGGCACCCCGGACCTTCTTTCGGACCAGATGCTTTACCCTTAGCCTGCTTAACGAGAACAGGGCGGTCTCAACGCCGGAGAAGAAGGCTGACAGAAGAATCAGCACCAGGAGGATTGTTATCTTGGTTTGCGTCATTATGGTTTCCTCAATCTTTAAATACGGGCGTTACAGGTTCCCTGTCGGCCACAACTCGGTCCGATATAACCACCTCTTCGCTCTGGAATAAACCGGCATCAGGGTCGCAATGCCGAGCATGAGCTGCCAGAGGCCTTGGCGGAAAACCCGCCCCATTTCAACTCCGGCACGCAGCTCAAAATCAGGCGACGCACTGGTTGTCTGAAGGTCAACGGAGCGGACCTGAGCAAATCTCCTAACTTGCACGGAATCAATCTCCCCATCTGGCCCGGAATCCTCTCGCATCCACGTGCACGAAGGGGCCGTGGTTTGACGTCTTCTTGTACCTGCCAAGCCCACCCAGAAACCTCTCGTACCAAGGCCTTCCATACATCTCGTCGATAATGTCATAGATGACCCCGGCGTCCTTGTAGTCCATCTTGCCGTCCCGGTTGAGATCATCCATCATCCCGTCCACGGGATCTTCGTCAATAAATATGTCGGCCGCATCGCCGTAGACGTGACGGCTGTATTTCACGTTCCCTATGGTTTTGTTGTAGTAAGGGGTGCGGTATCCGCTCAGGATCTCGAAGGTTTCACAGCGGTAGCCTCTTTGGTTTGTGTTTTCCAGAATCAGCTCCAGTTTCAAAAGCAGCCTTTCCCGCAAAACAACGTACTTGGGATAACCCCCCTCCTGCTTGCACACAAACTGCTTGAGCTTGAAATGGGGTGAAAGCAGAGTTTCCGCATTCTCCTCGCTAACTTCGACGAATCCCTTTGGGCGTTTATAGAGGGGAAGCTGCTTGTACGGTATGGAAGGATATTTCCCGATCCGGTAACCGCGCAGGTATTCCCCTATCACCTCGCTGGCCGGCACCATCACGAAGAGATTCAGGATCATGGAATCTGCTGAAGAGGAATCGATTAATTTCAAAGGATACAATCCGGGCTGTTGCGGAGCTTGCCATTGCCAGGTACCCTTCTTGATCTGACTGAAGTTACCTGTTGTTGCCTCAAGCAGGTAGGGACCGCCGTTCTCTGAACCGCCAGCCTCCAGGGTCAGTTTCTCACCGGGCAATAGGTAGATGCCCATCACTCGATAAGAGGAGTTCTCCTCTTTGAACTTGACCCAGAATCCTGCCTTCTCCGGGTTGAATGCCGGGGCAGCAGAGCCCGGCCAAAAGCTGCAGGTGAGGCTCAGGGCGGCAAATACCGGAAAACCCAGGCGAATTCTTCTGAATGCTTCTCGCAACTCTCCGTTCATCTCCCGGTATCCTGTTGCGTTTGTCCGACGAATGGAGGCTTCTCCTGAAGTGCCTGGTCCAGCAACCTGTCCCGGCCATAGATATCCTTCCGGAAGGACACACTTCCATCCTCATCAGCCCAAGCTGTCCAGTAAAGCAGGTGTATCGGCACCGGGTGCGGCAACTGCACGGTTTGTTCCACTCCTCTGCCTATGGCAGCCAGAATCTCTTCGCGCCCCCACTTGGGGTCATCCCGCAGCAGATATTCAGCCAGATCAATCGGCTTTTCGATGCGGATACAACCGGAGCTGAAAGTCCGCTCGGTTTTTCCAAACAGCTCGGGAGAAGGTGTGTCGTGGAGGTAAACATTGAACTTGTTCGGAAACATGAATTTCACACGTCCCAGTGCATTTTTGGGGCCCGGATCCTGGCGGAATCTGTAGGGGAAGTTCCTGGCGGTAACCTTTGACCAATCGATGTCTTTAGGATTAATCTCTTTAGAATCGGCTCCCCACCCCTGGTAGACCCTGATCTTCTGGCTGACCAGGTAATTGGGGTCCTTGCGGGCTTGCGGCAAGACGTCCTGCACTGCCAGCTTGGGCGGGACATGCCAATATGGGCTCAGCACAAGATAGGTGATCTTGTCACTGAAGACCGGAGTGCGGCGGTAATGTTTTCCCACTATCGCCCGCATGCTCATAACCGGCCGGGCCTGGTCCGCCACATCCAACGCGAAGTTGGCGATGTTAAGCAGAAGGTAAGTCTCCCCCAGATCTTGAGGCAGCCAGCGCCACCGCTCCAGGTTGATCTCTATCTGACGCGCTCGCTTTTCGGCCGTCACATTCAGAGCGGCCAGACTGGCCGGCCCCACCACGCCGTCATCCTGAAGTCCGTGCCGTCTCTGCAATCTGCGTACTGCCTCTTCCAGCCCATGGTCGAAAAGGTCTGCCGTGTCACCTGGTTCCGGCGCTATGCCGCCGGAAGCGGAAAGCCGATCCCTCAAGACCGCAACGCGCCGACCTCGGTCACCCTTTTGCATCTTGGGGCCGTCAGGTACCTGGGGCCATCCGCCCTGGGACTCGATTGTTCGATAATGCACTAGGGCCTGCCTCAACCTACCGTATCCTGGCTGCGGGGGAAGCAGGTTTCTCAAACTTTCCCCAATTTGGCCGGTTTCCAAAGCCTTTCCAAGGATCTCCGCCATGTCTTCCTGCCGGCGGTTGGCTACCCATTCCGGGTCAATCGACTCCGGATTAATCCGGCCGATAAGCAGGTGAGAACCGTAAATCAGGAAAGCGTCAGTAAGCAATAGATCAAGATCGACCAGTTGGTTGAGGTCGCCGGGGCTTTTTCCGTCTTCACTCGGTCGCGTTTTCTCAATCATGCCCTGAATTTTCGCCAGATGATAATCGCGCGGCCTCAGCCCTTCCATGTCTGCCTGTTTGATGGTTGCCATCAGCCCCTCTGCGCGAGGAAGAGGCCCCTGCTCGCCACTCCAGACCAAACGATACCCACGGCGTTCATAGAAAAGGGGAAGAGCTGCAGAAGCATAAATCAGCTCTTGGCTGACGATGATCCTGGGAGGGATTCCAGCTGCCTCGATGCGCGATCGCAGCAGTTCGTCAGCTTGATCAGACAAACTCTGGCCGGCAAGGCCGGAGAGTGAAACCAGCACCATAGCGAGAACCAATCCGCCCGCCGGAGTCAAACGATAAGTGGAAGTTTGCATGACCATGTCTCCCGGTAAATCTTTTACAGCCATCTTTTCCTTCTGAAATAGACCAGCATCAGGGCGGCAACGCCCAGCATGACCAGCCAGAAGGCCTTGGGATAGAACCAGTGCCATTTAAGCTCCGGCATGTATTCGAAGTTCATTCCGTAGATGCCCGCCACAAAAGTGAGGGGGATGAAGATGGTGGCTATTATGGTTAGAACCTTCATCACCTGGTTCATCCTGTTGCTTATGCTGGATAGATAGATGTCCAGCATTCCCGAAAGCATATCCCGGTAGGTCTCTATGGTGTCGATGACCTGAATGGTGTGGTCATAAACATCTCTTAAGTATATTCCCGTGGAATTCTTTATCAGCTCTGATTCCCCTCTTTCCAGGCGACTCACCACCTCTCTTAAAGGCCAGACCGACTTGCGCAAAAATATCATCTCCCTTTTCAGATTGTGAATCCTCTGGAGGGTCTCCGGCGTCGGATTGGTGACCAGCTCCTCCTCCATCCCTTCTATCTGTTCCCCAAGCTTCTCCAGCACCGTGAAGTAGTTGTCGACGACAGCATCCAACAGGTTGTAGGCCAGATAGTCCGGTCCCATTTTTCTAACGCGCCCTTTGGCGCTTCTGATTCTCTCCCGAAGTGGATTGAAAATATCCCCCACCCTCTCCTGAAATGAGAGAACGAAGTTTGAGCCAAGGATTATGCTGATCTGTTCCGCCCTTATTTCACCGTCGATCTCGTCATAGTAGAGCATCTTCAGGACGACAAAGATGTAGTCATCGAAATCCTCGATCTTGGGTCGCTGTTCGGTATTTAAGATGTCTTCCAGGACCAGGGGATGCAGACCGAAGTGCTTTCCGACCTTTTCCATCACTTTGATGTCGTGAAGCCCGTCTATGTTGACCCATGTCAAGGTAGGCAGATCCTTAAAGGGAAAGCACTCCTCAACGGTCTTTGGCTCCTTCTCCTGGAGCTGCGCTTCATCGTAGTCAATGAGCCTGATTCTTACCTTTTCAATCTTCTTCTTCCCGACGTGAACAAGCGCCCCCGGGGAAAGGCCGATTGTTTTGGATACTCTCTTAATGAATCTCGGCATTACGATTCACCTCCCGTTAAGCTAAGTGATAGAGGAGTCTGTACAACAGATCACGCGCTCACAGGTCCAAAGCTGGGTTCACCTGAGAAGTCATGAATCTGGTTTCGGCTCTTTGCCTGTGCCGCGGAGTCTTACGTCAAAAGGCGGTGTTTGCACCAGGGTGATGTCTGTAGAGGTGGATGCAACGGCAACGCGCCCCTCCGTTTTGTCAAACTCCTCCAGGAACCGGGTGAAGAGCCGGTCCTTTGTGCTCCGCCGTTTCTTGTAATCGACCACGTACCGAACGGTGAACTCCATCCAATTATCGTTGGCCGTCATGGTGACCATGGGTTCCACCCTTTCATCTTCTATTCTGTACTTTTTCACCATCTCTTTCCACGTCTCCTTTGCCCAGGCCGCGTATTCCCCCACGGTTTCATCGAGAACCCGCTGCAGGATCTCTCTGACCAGTCGCTGATCGCTTCCATACTTGACCGGAAGTGTAATCTCGTCCCAGAGAAAGGGGAAGTCAGCCGAATAATTGAATACCGGCTCTTTGAAGACAAAGCTGTTAGCGATGCGCACGATGCGCCCATTATACAGATCACCGTCAACCCACTCCCCGCACTCCATCAAGGTGGTGCGCAGGATGCCGATGTCGATCACGTCGCCCCTGATTCCCGCCAGCTGAATGCGGTCTCCGGTCTTGTAAAAGTGCCCGAAAGAGATAGCCACGAAGCCGGCGACGCTGGTGATGACCTCCTGCAGTGCAAAGGCGATTCCGGCGCCGACTATTCCGAAGGCTATATGCAGTCCTCCCAGTCGCTTGCTGAAAACGGCCACCAGGAATATGATGGCCAACAGGTATCCCACGAAGGCCAAGAACTTTCGGGCCCGGTAGCGGGTGTCGGTATCCTTGATGTAGCGCGATGAGTAGCGCTGGGCAAACCGAATGATCACGCTGATCAGCAGAACTCCGACTATGGCGAAGATGATCTTGCCCACGGTTGGATCGAAAAGCCAATCCTTGAGAAAGTTTTCCATCTTTTAGCCTCCGCTTTTATGCCGCCGGCCGGTTCAAGCGAGATGTCATCGATTCGTCATCTCACGAAGATAGTATAGACGAAAAGGAGAATCAACAATTTTCACCTAGTCAAAGGACCGACCTCGTCAGCCATGGTCGGAGCTCTCTTGGCCGGGCCAATCTCTGGCGGGTTTTACCCACGTTGTGAGAGCAGGATAACCACCCCCAGCATGATCAAGAGAAACGTCCAGATCGCAATTGCCTGTCGGGTAGCCTTCTTGGCCTTGTTCGCCTCCCACCAGGTGAGAGGACGTATTCCTCTGGCCAGAAAGGTTACCACTCCGGATAAATTGACACAGATCAGATTGGTGAGCAGAAGCAGCAGCGCGCCCAGTGCCATGTCCCAGCGTCCTGCGCCGATTAACATTCCCAGCGTAACCAACGGGGGGAGTAATGCCACCGCCACCATCACACCGATCAGAGCGCTCAACACACCTGTGGTAAACGACAGAGCGGCCGCACTGCCTGCCGCCAAAGCCAGGATGATGTCTCCCAAGCCTACCTTTGTGCCCGACACGATTTTCGGAGCGTCCGGGTCGACTTGAAAGACGATCCCTACCAGAAAGGCCAGGAATAGTGCAGCCAGCATTCCGGCCACGTTTGTCTTCATCGCCCGGCGAGCCAAATCTATGTCTCCGAGCGTGGTGGCCAAAGACAGAGCCACATTGGGTCCGAGGAGGGGGGCCATGACCATGGCGCCTATGATGGCGACGGTACTGTCACGCAATATGCCGATGGCCGCAACTACCGACGCCAAGAGCACGAATACGATGAAGACCCACGAGAGCTTGGAGATCTGCTGTACGTCCGTGTAAAGCTCCTCGCGGCTGATGCCGGCTATCTTCTTCTCCGGCTTCTCCTGACCGGGTCCCGCCTGTTCAACCTCTTCTTCTTCTGCCTGCGGCCGGGGGATGGAGGCCTCCACCCGAAGAAGGACTATCCTGAAACCCTCTACGGTGGTGAAATGCTTTTCCAGAAGATCAAGAACCTCTCCGGTCTTCTCCGTAGGAAGAAGCAGTTTGGCAAGAATCTTTCCTTCCGCCGATCGCTCCTGCCAACTTCCCAGGATCTCGTGATCTTTGAGTATCTCCTCCACCCGGCTTTTCTCATCCGCCGGGAGAAACACCTCAATTAAGCGTAAAGCCATCTTGACTGTCCTCTAAAAGGTTTCCAAAGGAATTTGCCGGCCTAACCAATATCTGTCCGACTGGCGCCGGTGTCAAGCTGAGGGGGACCGTTTCACGGTCACCCGCATGGGCGCGGCCTCCCCCTGCTTGTCCTGTCCCATGTACAAGGTGACGTGCGGGAAGGGGATCTCAATGTCCTTTTGGTCGAACTTCCTCTTCAGACGCCGGTTGAATTCCCGGGCCACCCGCCACTGCTTGATGGGTTTGGTCTTGGTGCGCGCCTTTATGATGAGAGCCGAATCGCCGAATTGGTCCAGTCCAAATACCTCTATGGGTTCAAGTATATCCCGGCCGAAGTCGGGGTCGTTTCGCAGATCCTGGTCGACCTCCCTGATCACCTGACATACCTCGTCCACGTCCTCCCGATAGGCCACCCCTATGTCGAACACATAGCGGGAGTACTCCTTGGTCATATTGGTGACCAGTTCGATGCTTCCGTTGGGTACGTAATGAACGTTTCCGGAAAAATCGCGAAGGATGGTCATTTTCAAATTCACCTTCTCCACCACTCCACCCTGACCCGCAACCTTGACAACGTCACCCACCCGGATTTGATCCTCCAACAGGATGAAGAAGCCATTGATCACATCCTTGACCAGGCTCTGAGCCCCGAAACCCACGGCCAGGCCCGCGATTCCCGCGGCCGCCAGCACCGGTCCGATCTGGACCCCTAACTCTCCCAAAATCGTCATGGCGGCCACGATGAGTATCACCACGGTTAGGATGTGGCGAACGACCGAGCTGAGAGTGGAAGCTCGCTTCTTGGATTCTTCATCAACCTCGTGCTTGCGGAAAGCGGCAGCTAACCGATCCGTCAGCACCCTGGCACCCTTGATCACGATCAGGGTGATGATTGCGATCAAGAGGATTCTCAATCCGGTGGAAACAAACCAGTTTCCAATCGCCTTGAGAACAACCGTGAGATCCATACATTCCTCCTTTCAAGTTTGGTTTTGTGCTAAAAGGCATAAGTGATGAGGATTCGGTTCTGTCATTTTAGGCGGCACGAAGTGTAATTTAAGAGGAGAAGATAAGAAAAGCAATATAGCCGGCATATAAAACGACAAACACGAATCCTTCCCATCTATCCAGAAGACGTTTTTTGCCGGTGAACATGTAAGTGAACAAGAGAAGGTTGGCAAGCACCATCACGGCCAGGTCGACGTTGTTTTTCGTGTCGAAAGGTATGGGCTTGATGACTGAGCTTATACCCAGGACGAAGAAAACGTTGAAAATACACGACCCCACCACGTTGCCCACCGCTATCTCGACGTTCCTCTTGTGCGCCGCCACGGCCGACGTTGCCAGCTCGGGGAGCGAGGTACCGACGGCTACTATGGTCAGGCCTACCAGAGACTGCCTCACGCCCAGGGCTGAGGCTATGTATACTGCCCCGTCGACGATCCATTTCCCACCGAGTAGCAAGGCCAGAAGGCCGCCGGTGATCAACAGAACAGACCTGGCAACCCCATGCTCCTTGGAGGGAACGTGTTCGCTCATCCCCTGGATCTCCCCTGCAATGCTGACTGAATAGTAGATGAAGATGATGAAGAATGAGAGAAAGACCAGACCATCGATTCTGGTCAACTCGGAGAATCCCAGCTTGTCGATGAGGTGATCGTTTGCCAGAACTCCCAGGAGAAGGGCTGCCAGAAGGCTCAAAGGGATTTCCTTCCACACCGTGCCTTTGCCTACGCTTAAGGGGAAGATGATTGACGATATGCCGACGATTAGAAGGATGTTGGCGATGTTGCTGCCCACGATGTTGCCTATGGCGATACCTGCCTGGCCCTTGATGCTGGCGATGATGTTCACGAAGAGTTCCGGGGCGGAAGTGCCGAAGGCCACCACCGTCAACCCGATGACCAAATCGGAGATATTGAGCTTTCTGCCAATTGATGATGCCCCCTCGACCAGAAAACCCGCTCCTTTGATCAGAAGGGCGAAGCCGATGATAACCAGGACAATTGTCAGCATACAGGTGATTGAGAATAGGGTTTCTCTCTCATATTATTTGAGATGACCCTCGCTGTCAACATCAATCTGAGCAAAAGGACGGTTCGTTTGGTTCCGGGGGTCAGATTTCAGCATGTGAGGAGTGAGAAGCAAGGATGTTCTGATTTGGACTGGGAAGGTGAGGAGTCTGGTCCCGGAGAGGTGGGGGATTCCTAGAAGTAGTACCAGATGGTCTCGTATTTCGAGATGTCCTCGCCGATGTCGGCCAATCTTTGCAGGTAATCGAGGATGGGAACGTCGACTCCCACGTACGATTTCTGCTCCCTGATGTTCTTCTCCCAGGGATGAAACTCATACACGCGCGAGCCATCGGGAAGAAGAGATATCACCTCGCGGTGCTGCAGTGCCCGGAGGTAATTCTTGCCCAGTGCGGGAACGTTGTAGACCGGCTCGTCGGTGCGGGTCAACCCGGGCAGAAGGCGTGCCTCCTCCCCCTGCTCCTGCATCAGCCTGGCTATGGGAACCCGGTAGTTTGCCGTCTCCTCTTTGCCCTTGGTATTGAAGGTATAGTAGGGCTCGATGCCGATGCGCTTTAGAAGCCCCCTGAGCAGCGCCGCCTCGAATCGACGCGAGACGTAAAACGTGAAGACGCTCTGGTTATAAACGTTGATTCTTGCGGCCCGGAACTTGTCCACCGCTTCGAACAGTTCAGGTGTCACCTCGTAAGGGTGTTCGACGTGGGTCACCACGGAGACCTCTCGTCGCATGGGTATACGCAGGCTGGCAAGAGACTGGACGAACTCGTCAGTGATCCGCATGGGCATGGTTACCGGCGTACGAGTTCCCAGGCGGATGCGCAGGAGGTGTTCAATCTGACCCACCTGCCGCAAGATCTCAAATAGCTTCTCATCCTCCAGCGCGGCCGGGTCACCGCCGGTTATCAATACCTCTTTTATGGTCTTATGCTCGGCGATCCACTGGATGGCCTGGTCGATCTTCTCCTGGGGGGCAAGGGCACTGCCCGACATGGCCTCATCGATCTCCCAGTTGCGCTGGCAGTAGACGCATATCTGGGGACAGGTGTTGTAAGGTTTCAAGATCACGATGGCGGGATACCGGCGGGTCACCAGATCGATGGGGCTGGTGTCCTTCTCCAGCATGAAATCGAAGGAGCACTCGAAATCCCCCTTGTGATTGGACATGAACTCAACGTAGGATTCCGGCGGGATGACCTGTGCTCTCACCGCGCGATCGTCTTCGCCTTCCTCGTCCATCAGGGAAAGATAATATGGCGTGATGCCGAACGGCAGGCCTGCTTCCTCCACCAGCTTCAGTGCCTTCTGTTCAGCGTGGGTTAAGGGTATGAACTGGTGCAATTGCGTTGGCCTTTTGATTACGCTGCGCACATGCCATTTCCAGTCGTTCCAGTCGTTTTCAGTACCGCCAAGCTGGGACATTATCTGCTGCCGACGTTTTTTGCGTCTTTCTATCACGTCCTCTTGCAG
>JBAUFO010000228.1:0-30284 GCA_049679185.1 Candidatus Zixiibacteriota bacterium | reverse complement strand
CGTAAGTAGCCAGCACGTAATCCGCCACCCAGAGCTGTACCTTCTCTCCGGATAGAGGGTTAACGGCATACACGCCGGTGAAAACTCCGTCCTTCTCCCCTACTGCCGTCCGGTCGATCTCCGATTTCTGGCGTGCCTTCTCGCCGTAGTCCTCTACGGCCCTCCGGTGTTCCGGACCCATGTTCAAACGTTTGATCAATTTGTTTTCCGGAGCGATGGCCATGAAGGTGACCCCGTAGATGGTGTCCGGCCTGGTGGTAAAGACGGAGATCTTCTCATCGGTCCCCTCGACGGTGAAGTCTATCTCCACCCCCTCACTCTTTCCGATCCAGTTTCTCTGCAGGGTCTTGGTGTTCTGCGGCCAGCCCTCCAGCTTATCCAGGCCTTCAAGCAGTCTCTCGGCATAGTTGGTAATTCGGAAGAACCACTGTTTCAGTTCTTTTTCCTCGACTTTGGATTCGCATTTCCAGCATTTCCCCTGTTCCACCTGTTCGTTTGCCAAAACGGTCTTGCAGTCCGGGCACCAGTTGACTAAGGCCGTTTCCTGGTAGGCCAGATTATGCTCAAACAGTTTCAAGAATATCCACTGAGTCCACTTGTAATAGTCAGGCAAGCAGGTGATGACCTCCCGGCTCCAATCGAAGCTTATTCCGCATCTTTTCAGGGTGGCATCGGAGACTCTGATGTTCTCCAGGGTCCATTGCCTGGGATGAATTTTTCTCTTCATCGCCGCCAGCTCTGCCGGCAGGCCAAAGGCATCCCAGCCGAACGGATGCAGCACCTGATATCCGTGCATCATCTTGTATCTTGCCACGGTGTCGCCGATGATGAAGTTGCGGAAGTGCCCTATGTGAATGTCACCGGAGGGATAGGCGTACATTACCAGCAGGAAGTATTTCCTATCGGGATGCTCGGGAGCCTGGTATATTTCGCTTTCCTGCCACCTCTTCTGCCATTTGGCTTCTATCTCTTTGAATGGATATCCTTTCACTTGCTACCTCTGTTGAAACTGATTTGTTTTTAAGTCATGAATGGGTCAACTGTCTGGCGAAGGCTAATGGTAATTGAATAATCAAGGTTCTTCTCCACTTTAGTTATCATAGTTTTTGACAAGAGAGGTATCTTCTTAACTTAGGTAGCATGGCATGGCGAAAACTCACCCCCTGTCCCCCTCTCTTCGCAAGAGAGGGGGAACAAAAGGGGGTGAGTTCAAAGAATTTGTTGGTTTCCCTTGGGACATAAATATAAAGAATCGCATATTAGCATGAATGCTTTGCACCAACCTATTCTTTAGCAACTCTTCTGGAGTAGAACCATAATCAATAACCATAAGCCTGCGGCTACAAATAGAGAACTACGGATAAAGCCTGTATATGGTCCTCGGGAATGGAATCGTCTCCCTTATATGAGACAGTCCGCAGATCCAGGTCACGACCCTTTCCACCCCCAGACCGAAGCCGGAATGAGGCACCGAGCCGTATTTCCTCAAGTCCAGATACCACTCGTACGCATCTCCGGGCAGCTTCTCCTCCTCTATTCTTTTCTTCAGACTTTCATAATCGTCGTTTCTCTGTGACCCACCGATTATCTCCCCGTACCCTTCAGGTGCCAGAAGATCAGAGCACAGGACCAGGTCTTCTCTTTGGGGATGAGGCTTCATGTAGAATGCTCGGCATGCTTTCGGGTAATCGTAAACAAATACAGGACGGTCGAACATCTTGGTTAAGACGGTCTCGTCCGTTCCCCCGAAATCCGAACCCCACTTGATGTCGGTTCCCGCCTTCTGCAGCCTCTCCACCGCCTCGTCGTATGAGATGCGGGGAAATGGCTTTTCAATCTTCTTCAAAGCAGAGATGTCCCTCTCCAACTCCTTCAACTCTTCTTGACATTTCTCCAGGATCCAGTTCACGAAATAGACGACCATGTCCTCCTGCAGATCCATATTCTCTTCATTACTATAGAAGGCCTCTTCCGCCTCTATCATCCAGAATTCGGTCAGGTGCCTTCTGGTCTTTGATTTCTCGGCCCTGAAGGTGGGGCCGAAACAGAACACCTTGCCGAAGGCGGCTATGGCTGCTTCGAGATAGAGCTGCCCGGTCTGGGCAAGGTAAGCCTTTCCCTCACCCAAATACTGAGTCTCAAACAGAGTACTGGTGGTCTCGCCCACCGCACCGGTCAGGATGGGGGTGTCAATCAGGACGAAGTTATTCCTATAGAAATACTCCCGGATGGCCCAGATCAGTTCGTTTCTCACCTTCAAGATGGCCCGGGGGCGTTTCGATCTTAAGTAGAGATGGCGGTTATCGAACAGGAAGGTGGAACCATGCTCTTTGCGCGTGATGGGATATTCCTGGGCCACCTGAACGATCTTGAGGTCCGAGAGAGTCAACTCATATCCGCCCGGCGCTCTTTCGTCTTTTCTCACCCTACCGCTAACCTCAACGGAGGATTCCTGGGTGAGCTGATCGTAGAGATTGAATACCTCGTCGTCCACCTCACCTTTGACCATTACCCCCTGGATAATGCCGGTCCCATCCCTTATCCAGAGAAAATGTATCTTCCCTTTGGAGCTTTTGTTGAAGATCCAGCCCTTGACGGTGATCTTTTCCCCTTCCAGCTTGGCTATGTCCTCGAGATAGTGAAAATCCATGATCAGTTTACAGTCTACAGTTTGCAGTTTACAGTTTTCAGTCAGTTGACGGCTTACGGTTTCCAGTCTTCGTTCCGCCGCCTGTGGTCTACTTTGACAACGGTGATCTTCGGTTCCTTGTGAATGATGAAATTCGTCATGGCATTCATCAGGCTGACTAAGAGGGCCGCCAGGAATGCTCTTAAGAAGCCGCTTATCTCGAAACCAGGCACCAATCCAGCCACTGCGTACATAAGAAAGGCATTTATTACCAGCGTGAAAAACCCCAGGCTCAGGATGTTTATGGGCAGGGTCAGAAGAAGCAGCATGGGTCTCACGAAGGCATTCAGGATGCCCAACACCAAAGCAGCCAACACCAGGACTACCAGATTCTCAACGTAGATTAAGTTGAACAGGTTCGCCACTATGAAAATGGAGACCACGGTGACAAACCATTTTATCAGAAAGGCTCTCATCTTCTCCCCTATTACGTTCCATCAGCCCTTTTTAAGCGGCGCAGGACTTGTCTACATTGTTGGTATAGTCGGGCTGGCCTTTTAGCATTATAGTCCAACCGGCGAAAGCGTTTATGATCTTTCCTTTCATATCCTCCATCCAGAGCAGCCTTCCCTGGTCAATTTTTATCCTCAGGCTCAGGGGCGAATCCAAAAGATAAACGCCCCACCGGGCCTGACAAAAGGGATTCGTTTCGTTCCTGCTTGAATTCGAACGCAAGGTGTAGGCTTGGTCATAACCGAGCCTTTTAGCCTCTTGTTGAACATATCGGTTAAACCTTCCAAAAGGATAAGAGAGAAAATCCACCCTCCGGCTCAGCTTGTCTTCAAGCGTCTCTTTTGAAGCTCTGAGTTCATACTCGACGAATTTCTTCGGGATTCTGGTCAGATCGGGATGATTGACGGTATGGGAGCCAATTTCAAAACCGGCGTCCGCCATCTCCTTTATCTGTTCCCAGTTGAGGTGTCTCCTCTTGTTTCTTCCCCAGCTATAATCCCACTCGCTTTGCTTTCCCACATATCCGGTGACCACGAACACACAGGCCGGAAACCCGAACTCCTTGAGGATAGGAAACGCGTTTTCGTACACCCCCTGGCATGCATCATCGAAGGTGAGGGCTACGCTTCTCTCCTCACCGCCTTGCTTTGAACTGGCTGCCTCCTTCAACCCAACCACCCTGTAACCCTGGTCATGAAGAAAGCTCATTCCTCTTTGAAACTGGCTGACCTTCTGGCGGGTGATGCTCAGGTCGAAGCGGTCATTTACTTGATGACAAGCCAGAATGGAAACCGTTTCTTTGGACGGTTGTTTGAATCTGATCCTCCACAAAGCGTAGAAGAACAGCCAGGGTGTCGCTATTAGGACCACCAGCCATATGAAGTGAGACATGGTTTAAGAGCAGAAGAATCGATTGACCTTCCTTCCGGCGGGTTTCTAATTTTACAGCTTAGTCCAGTTGACCTGATCTAAGGCGTTCTTCGCCAGAGGGCCGAGCGCCACAGCCGACAATCTGTCCGGGCGGAAAAACTCACTGGTCAGTCCAATTAGGTCCTTGGCCCTGACTCTATCAATGGAGTTTATGATCTGATCCAGATTCAGAAAATCGCGGAGGAACAGTTCAGATCGGGCCAATCGGTTCATCCGTTGGGAGGTGTTTTCCAGGGCCAGCACCAGATTTCCCTTCAATTGATACTTGGCATCGGAAAGCTCGGTCGAGCTGACGCTGTTTTTCTTTAACCTCTTAATCTCCTTCAACACCAGCTCCGCCACCCGAACGGCGTTGCTCTCGTGCGTGCCCATATATATTCCAAGAATGCCGGCGTCCTCGAAGAAATCGATAAAGCTGTACACGCTGTAAACCAATCCCAGTTTCTCTCTTACGCTCTGGAAGAGACGCGAGCTCATTCCCCCACCCAGGATATTGCTTAAGACTAAAAGAGCATATCTTCTCTTGTCCGCGTAGGGAAAGGTGGGAACCCCAAGGCTGATGTGAATTTGGGCGGTCTTCTTCTTTACCACCGTCCGTTTCGGTTTCGCCGGTATTTTGACCTGATCCTCCCGGGTTATGCGAAGATCTGAGTTAAACTCAAACTTCTTTTTTACCTTCTTTACCAGATCCTCATGCCTCAGGTTGCCCGAGGCGGCAATCACCACCCGGGAGAAAGTGTAGTTTCTCCTCATGAAGTCGACCAGCCTGGCCCTGGGCATCTTCAGCACGCTCTCGGTGGTTCCAATGATCGCTCTTCCCAGTGGGTTTTCTTTCCACATCGAACTCATCAGATGATCATGCACCAAATCCGCCGGAGAATCCTCCAACTCCTTAATCTCCGAAAGGATAACCTTCCTCTCCTTCTCCAGATGCGACCGGTTGAACAGGGGATCTTTTAGAATATCCGAAAGGACGTCCAGTGCCTTGTCAAGATGCTCGTCCAGCACCCGGGCAAAATAGCAGGTATGCTCGCGGCCGGTGAAGGCGTTGAGCGAACCTCCCACCGACTCTAAGGAGGATGCGATCTGTCTGGCGGTCCTGCTTTTGGTCCCCTTAAACAGCATGTGCTCGATGAAATGGGAGACTCCTGCCTCGTCGTCTGTCTCATCCCGCGAACCTACGTCTATCCATGCTCCGATGCTGACTGAGCGAACGTAATCGATTCTCTCGGTAACCACCCGGATGCCGTTTTCCAGGATCGTCTTGTTATATGCCTCTCCCAAGTTGGCTTTCCTCTCTCTCTTGAGATTATGGCTTGAACTTCTGCACGTGACCTCCTCCTTGCTCAGCTAGGACAAATGAGCTCTGAATGGCCGGGAGGAGAAACCTATTTCGTGTGGGTTTTTGAGGCCAGGCATGCTTTTCGGGACAATCTGATCTTACCTTCAGCATCTATCCCTATCACCTTGACCTTTACCTCGTCTCCTAAGCTCAGGACGTCCTCCACCTTGTTGACCCTTCGATTTTCCAGTTCCGATATGTGAACCAGCCCGTCCTGGTTGGGAAGTATCTCCACAAAAGCTCCGAAGGGGGTGATCCTCCTCACCTTACCCATGTATTCCTTGCCCACCTCCGGCTCTTCGATCATTTTCAGGATACGCTGCCGGGCCAGCTCTCCCGCCTTCTGGTCAACCGACGCGATGAAGACGGAGCCATCGTCCTCGATGTCGATCTTGGCTCCGCTCTCCTCGATTATGCTTCTGATCATCTTTCCCCCGGGACCAATGATTTCACCGATCTTTTCCGGTTTCACCTTGATAATGATGATCCGGGGCGCGTAGGCTGAAAGCTCCGCCCTGGGCTTGGCGATGGTTTGCTCCATTATATCCAGGACATGCAGCTTTGCCTCCTTGGCTTCTTTCAGGGCCTGTTCCATAAGCGCTAAGTCGACCCCGGCTATCTTGACGTCCATCTGAAAAGCGGTAATCCCCTGGCGGGTTCCGGTCACCTTGAAATCCATGTCTCCCAGATGATCCTCCACGCCCAGGATGTCGGTCAGAATCGCGTGCCTGTCTTTCTCCTTGATCAATCCCATGGCGATTCCCGCCACCGGCGCCTTTATCGGCACACCCGCGTCCATCAAAGAGAGGGTTCCTCCGCAGACGGTGGCCATGGAGGAGGAGCCGTTCGACTCTAAGATGTCCGATACGAGGCGAACCGTGTAGGGGAAGGCCTCGTCATTCGGGATCACCGGCTGGATGGCTCGTTCCGCCAGCGCTCCGTGCCCTATCTCCCTCCTTCCCGGTCCCCTGATGGGCCTGATCTCTCCCACGCTGAAGGGGGGGAAGTTATAATGAAGCATGTAGCTTTTGGTCGATTCTCCCTCCAGGTCGTCCACCCTCTGTTCATCTATCTTGGTCCCCAGGGTGGCAACCGACAGAGACTGGGTTTGTCCGCGAGTGAAGATAGCCGATCCGTGAGTACGGGGCAGAACTCCCACCTCGCAGGTGATGGGCCGGACCTCCGATACGCCTCTCCCGTCGATCCTTTTCCCTTCCTCAAGGATCATCTGACGCATGTCTTTCTTTTCCAGATCCTCTAAGATGGCCTTGATCTTTCTTTCGGTTTCGGGGAACCTCTCCAAAAGCTCCAGCGTCACCGAGTCCAAGAGCGCCTCAAGCTTCTCCTGCCTCTCCAACTTCTCAGGGCTGCGGTTAGCCTCCTTGATCTTCTCCAGCGCCAGAGCGGTGACCGCTTCCACCAATTCCGGGTTCTCGGGAGGAATCTCCACCTCCGGCTTGGGCTTGCCCAGTTTGGTCTTCAGTTCCTCCTGCAGCCCGATAATCTGCTTGATCTTCTCATGGCCAAACTGCAGTGCGGAGAGGAGGTCGCCTTCCGAAACCTCGCGACATTCTCCCTCCATCATGTTGACGAACTCCCTGGTTCCGGCCACCACCAAATCCATGTCGCTTTGCTCCAGCTCCGAGAAGGTGGGGTTGATCACCAGTTCTCCGTTCAGTCTTCCGATGCGCACGGCCCCCACCGGGTGATGAAAAGGTATGGGGGATATGCTCAAGGCGGTAGAGGCGCCGATGAGCCCCAGCGCATCTGCATCGTTTTCCTGATCCGACGAGAGAACCAGCACCATGATCTGTACTTCTTTGGAATACCCTTCCGCAAAAAGCGGCCGCAAGGTTCGATCAATCAACCTGGCGCTTACCGTCTCCTTTTCGCTGGGTCGACCTTCCCGCTTGAAAAAACCTCCCGGGATTTTTCCGGCAGCGTAAGCTTTCTCCCGGTAATCGACGAACAGCGGGAACCAGTCTCGCTCCTCGTCAATCTCCTTTGCCTCGACCGCGGTGGCCAGAATCACCGTGTCACCCAAGCGTACCATGGCCGAACCGTGGGCCTGTCTGGCCACCTTCCCCGTTTCCACCGTCAGGGTCTTGCCGCCCAGATCTATTGTCATAGTTGATTCCATACTATAAATCTCCTGTTTTAACTGAAAACCACGGCCGTCAGGATCAACCATGATGTTGACTTTCAGCCTGTTTTGTGCAAGTTCTCTATTTCCTGAGACCTAATTCATCCACTATCTTTCGATATTCATCCAGATCCGTGTCTTTCAGATAATCCAGAAGTCTTCTTCTTTTGCCCACCAGCTTCATCAGACCTCTTCTTGAACTGAAATCCTTGGGATTGCTCTTCAGATGCCCGGTGAGTTCGGTTATCCTCTCGGTAAGCAGGGCAATCTGAATCTCGGGAGAACCGGTATCCGTGTCGTGCATCCGAAATTCCTTTATCAACCTTTCCTTCTTGTCCCGACTGAGTGGCAAGATATCCTCCTTTTTCGTCTTCTTAATTCAGTTTGAACGGTTTATTCTCAACATCTCTTTGATTCTTTTTTCGTCTGACTTCAACTGATCCCTTAAATGCTCGGGATCAGGGAATCTTCTGGGTTCTCTCACCCATCTCTCCACCAGAAGCTCCACCTTGGCATCACTCACCTCTATCTCCCGCCCCAAAACGTGAACCTCCACCGATCGGGTCTCCTCTCCGAAAGTGGGTCTGGGCCCAACGTACATCATTCCCGGGTATTCTCTCTCTTCTAAGTACACTCTCACCCCGTAGACGCCGTCTCGCGGCAAGAGCTTGCTTTTGGGAATCTCTAAGTTCAGCGTGGGATAACCCAAGTTTCTGCCTCTCCCCTTCCCTCTGGTGACCGTGCCGGACAAAGGATATGAGTGCCCTAACATGTCCGTCGCTTTGGCAAACTCTCCGGCGGCGACCTCTTTTCTTATGCGGGTGCTGCTCACCCTTATCTTGTCAAGATATCGGGCGGGGACCACCTCCACGTCGAAGTCATGCACCAGGGCAGTCCTTTTCAAAAGATCGATTCCTCCTGCCCTGTCTTTTCCAAAAGCGTGATCGTCTCCCACCACCAAAGATCCGACGTTGAGTTTCTCCACCAGTATTCTCTCCACGAACTCATCCGCCGAATAGTCCCTCAACTCTTCATCAAAGCTCATCACCACGGTCTCCTCCACCCTTAGGCTCTCCAGCAGCTTCAGCCTCTCCTGCATGGTGGTCAGAAGCCCGGGAGCATCATCCGGAGCCACCACGCTCTGAGGGTGGGGTTCGTAGGTGACCACCACTCCAATTTTCCTCTTCTCCTCAGATTTCTCAATAAGTCTGCTGATTATGGCCTGGTGGCCCAGATGGACTCCATCGAAGCTTCCCAGAGTCACAACCGGCCTGTCAAATGCCCGAAAATCAATCTTTCTTATGTCAAAGCAAACGTGCATGATGCCATCCTCAAACCTGATCACAGAACCCGGAGGTATTGGACCAGTTTATTCTTGAAGCTTGAGTCTAAGAACTTCTCTGACCGGCTCAGGGCTTTGCTCATGGCAATGATCCTCCCCTGCTCATCCGTTATGGAGACGGTTTGACCCGGTTCGAAACTCCCCTCTACTTTCGAGACAGACGAGGAGACCAGAGGAATGCCGTGTTGGACCCTTGCCACTGAGTCCTCCTGCACTGCCACCGAGGGAAGGTGGGCCAGAGCTTCTTCTATCGAAATCAGAGCTTCATTTATCTTGCCTTCCTTCTTGACCTCCGAAATTCTCTCCGGGCTTAGCGCATCCTGGAGTCCGTAGGAGCCGACCTTGGTACGTCTCAGGGAGAAGAGATACGCTCCACAGCCCAGCTTTTGTCCCACGTCGTGAGCCAGGCTCCTCAGGTAGGTCCCTTTGGAGCAACTGACCTTCAATTCAACGTAGGGCATGTTCACATCCATGATGCTGATCTCTTTTATCTCCACCTTTCGTTTTGTTCTTTCTATCTCCTTCTTTTCCCTGGCGTATTGATACAGCCTCTTACCCTTGTATTTTATGGCAGAATGCAAAGGAGGAAGCTGCCATATCTCTCCTCTGAACGAATCTAACGCGTCTATTATTCTCTCCGGACTTACCTGGCACTCCTCTTTAGTTTCCTTGATCTCCCCTTCGCCGTCGTAGGTATCGGTGGTGGCGCCCAGCCTGATCACCGCCCGGTATTCCTTGTCATACCCTGTCAAAAACTGGGCTACCTTGGTTCCCTTCCCCACGCAGGCTAATAGAACTCCGCTTGCGGCAGGATCCAGGGTTCCGGTATGCCCGACTCTTTTTGTGCCCAGGATCCATCTCAGTTCCTGTACCACGTCATGCGAGGTTACCCCGGTTGGCTTGTCAACCACTAAGACTCCGGACAGGTTCATTTTTTAGCGTCTTTTTGACTTGCTCTAGGATGATTCTCTTGGTCTGTTCCAGGTTTTGGTTGACGGTACAGCCAGCCGCGTTTCTGTGTCCGCCGCCACCAAAACCTCGGGCTATTTTCGACACGTCGTATTCATTTTGCGACCTTAAGTTGACCTTGGTTGTCCCGTCTTCCTTCTCGGTGAAAAGAAGCCCGATCTCCACACCCTTAAGGAAGAGCGAGTAATCCACCACGCCCTCAATTTCCCTTGGATCAATCTTTAGATCTGCTAAAAGACTTTGCTCAAGCGTCATAGCGCAAATTCTCCCCCGGTCGACGATTTCGGGACTGCTCAAGATTGATCCCAGAAGTCTCAGAAAGGCAGGAGAATGGTTGAAGTAGATCTGGTTGGTCACGTACTTCGGATCCGCTCCCGATGCCACAAGTTCCGCACATACCCTGAGACAGCGGGGAGAGGTGTTGGGGAATTTAAACCTGCCGGTATCGCTTAAGATGGCGGCGTAAAGCTGGGTGGCCACGGCCGGGGAGATGGAAAAGTCGCAGGCCTCCAGAAGCGAGAAAATCATCTCTCCCGCGGCCGAAGCACCCACGTCTAAGTAGTTGACGGTGCCAAAACGCTCATTGTCCGGATGATGGTCTATGTTGATTATGGTGGCCTCCGAAGGCAACAATCTTTCCACCTGGCCCAGACGGCTCAAGGAGGTGCAGTCCAGCACGAAAACAGGATCGAAGCCGGCAAGAGCACCCTTCTCGAGTTGGAGGCCATCCACATCCTCGATCTTCTTTTGAGGATCCAGGAACATATATTTGGAGGATAGAGGGCCCTGGTTGATTATCCGACAGGTCTTGCCCTGGCTTTCCAAAAGCTCAGCTAAGGCCAACTGTGAGCCGACCGAATCCCCATCCGGATCCTGATGAGAGGTTATCAAGACCGCCCTGCTTCCTTCGATTAAGTTTGTAATCTTCTTTACCGTGTCATTCATTGTCGCCTGGTTCGTTTGAGGTGGAATCCGGGGGCCTTTCACCTTGATCTATCTTTTGCCCCTCGGGCCCTTCGGTTCGGTGGATCTCTTCGATCAATCCCTCGATGTGCGCGCCGTATTCAACCGACCCGTCGAACTGAAAAAGAATCTGCGGCGTGTACTTAAGCTTCAGCCTTCTTCCTATCTCCTTCTGAATGAACCCGGATGCTCTCTTCAATGCAGATGCAGTTTTCTTTTTGGAATCTTCATCGCCCAACACACCGTAAAATATCCTGGCTTGCTTAAGGTCGGCTGAGAGCTTCGCGCCGGTGACGGTCACAAAGCCCAGTCCCGGGTCCTTCAACTCGCTTTGAATTATCTCGGCGATCTCTCTTTTGAGCAGGTCCCCCACCCGATCTTTCCGCTTGTACTGCATGTTTGTTCCTTCTTTTCGCTTTTCAAAGAGTACCGAGGGGAAAAGGACGCTTGGGGCGCGGTGACCAGCAGGCTTGATATCATAACAGTTCAATCGAATAGTCTAATATCTCGATCCCACTCTCCTTACTGATTAAGTCCACTACCCCGGCGAGGACCTGGTCGGCAAAATGCCTCTGGTTGGCCACCACCGACACTCCCAGCGTCGTTCGCTGCCACAGGTCGTTGTGGTCCACCTCGGCGATGGAGACGTTGAACCTGTTTTTCACCCGGTCCTTTATGCCTCTTAAGAACTGTCTCTTCCTTTTCAGGGATCCGCATTCCGGGATGTGAATCTCTATGCTTGCTAGTCCAACCACCATTGAATCAAGGGATTTATCTGTCTGGTGTTGATGTCGACCTTAAGGGCCCGCAGGTCTTATTCCAACTTACGGGCCACCTCTTTCACCTGATAGGCTTCCAGAAGATCCCCGGTCTTTAGGTCGTTGTAATCCTGTATCTTTATGCCGCACTCCGTTCCGCTGGAGACCTCCTTGACGTCATCTTTAAATCTTCTCAAAGATGAGATCACCCCCTTGTATGCCACCACCCCGTCCCGGATGATTCTTACCCGGTCTCCCCTCTTCACCGATCCCTCCTGAACGAAGCTTCCCGCCACCTGTCCCACGCCGGAGATCTTGAAGATCTCCTTCACCTCCACCGTCCCGGAGATCGTTTCGGTGATCTCTGGCTCCAGAAGTCCCTCCAGAGCCTTTTTGATGTCGGATTCGATCTCGTAGATAACGTCGTACAGCCTTACGTCAACGTCTTCTCTTGAGGCGGTCTCCCGCGCTCTCAGATCCGGACGAACGTGGAACCCGACGACGATTGCATCGGAGTCCACCGCCAGAAGTACGTCGCTTTCTTTGATGGAACCCACTCCCCGGTGGATGACCTTCACTCTCACCTCACCGGTCGATATCTTCTCCAAGGCATCGGAAAGCGCCTCCACCGATCCACCCACGTCTCCCTTGAGAACTAAGTTCAGCTCCTTGGTTTTGCCCTCCTCGATCTGCTCATACACGTCGCTTAAGGAGACCCTTTTTGCCCGCCTTAAGTCCTGCTCTCTTTTTATTCTCATTCTCTTGGTGGCGATCTCTCGTGCTTCGGCTTCGTCTGCCGTGATGATGAAGGTATCCCCGGCCTGAGGAACTCCGGATGCCCCCAGAACCTGCACCGGGGTGGACGGGCCGGCCTTGATCACCGGATTCCCCCTCTCGTTGAACATCGCTCTCACTCTGCCATTATAGGGGCCGGTCACGAAAGGTTCCCCGACTCTCAAGGTTCCTTTTTGCACCAAAACCGTCACAATCACTCCCCTTCCCCGGTTGAGTTCAGACTCGATCACCACGCCGGATGCCCGACGATCGGGGTTACTTTTCAACTCCAGCATCTCCGCCTGAAGCAGAATCATCTCCAGCAGTTTGTCTATTCCCATGCCTGTTTTGGCAGAGATCTCCACTACAATGGTTGAGCCTCCCCATTCCTCCGGCACCAGATTAAGCTTGGCCAGCTCCTGTCTGATCGGTTCGCTTTTGGCCTGGGGGAGGTCCATCTTGTTTATAGCCGCGATTATGGGCACGCCAGCTGCCCGGGCGTGATCGACGGCCTCTACGGTCTGGGGCATCACGCTGTCGTCGGCGGCCACCACCAGCACGACGATGTCGGTTACCTGGGCTCCCCGTGCTCTCATGGCGGTGAAAGCTTCATGTCCAGGGGTGTCCAAAAAGGTGATCCTTCCGGCAGGCAAATCCACCTCATACGCTCCGATGTGTTGGGTAATTCCCCCTGATTCTCCTGCGATGATGTTGCTCTTTCGGATAAAATCCAGAAGCGACGTCTTTCCATGGTCTACGTGCCCCATTATGGTGATGACCGCGGGACGGGGTTTAAGATCTTCCTCCTCCTCTTCCTCGTCTTTTTCCGCTTCCAGCCCGATTTCCTTAACCGGCTCTACGGTGAAGCCGAATTCCAGAGCAACGGTCTCTATGGTATCCATGTCCAATCTCTGATTAATGCTGGCCACAAACCCTAACTCCAGGCACTTGGAGATCACCTCTGCCGGCTTCACCTCCATCAGATTTGCCAGCTCTGCAACCGAAATGTACTCGCTTACCTGAATGACGTTGGCCGCCTCAACCTCCTCGCCGGCTTGATCGGGATGCAGTCTCCTTTTATATCTTTTTGCCCTCCGATCGGAATCGATGGAAGCTAAGGTCTTCTTCACGCTCTGTTGGACCGCGGTCTTGTCGACTCTTCTGTCTTGCCTGGCCTTGAAGGATTGAGCTTTTTTCTTTTTAACGTCTCGCCTTTGTCTCTCCAGTCCTTTGAAACTTTCTTTCCGCTGAAGCTTGGCTTCCTTGGTCCTGGTTGAGGTTCTGGCCGAAACCTGCTGCTTCTCCTTTTCCTCCCGCTCTTTGAGCTTCTGTTTCTTACGAGCGTCCTCTTCCTTGACCGCCTCCCTCTCCTTCCGAAATTTCTCCTCGATGGCGGAGGCCATCTTCTCGTCCACCGCACTCATGTGGCTTTTCACCTTAAAGCCTAACTGCACGACGATATTGAGCATGGCCTCGCTGGAGATCTTGTAATCTCTGGCTAACTGGTAGACTCTCTTCTTCGCCAAAACCAATACCTTTCTTTAAAGCTGACAGTTTTGCCGGAGGCTCCGCGGTGGTAACACGGGCCATGAATATGTTGTGGCCTCTTGCTTCCCTCCTGACTCGGATACGGAAAACCGGGCTTCCATTCTCCCGTTTCCAAGGAGTTGTTACTGCTCCGCCGTCTTGGAGGGACTAAGATATTCCTTCGCCTTTTCAATTAAGGAAGCCGCTCTTTTCTTCCCCACTCCTTCGATTTCTACCAGATCCTTCTCGCTGCTTCTGGCCAGATCCTGAATGGTGTCGATTCCGCCCGAAGCCAGTTTTTCCTTCAGCTTCTTACCCACTCCTGGCAGCTCGGTCACGTATATCTTGAGCTCTTCCTCCAGTTTCTTTTGCTCTCTGTATTCGCTCTCGCTTAGGATGTTGATCTTCCACCCGGTAAGCTTTGCCGCCAATCTTGCATTCTGTCCTCCCCTGCCGATGGCTAAGGAGAGCCTGTCGTCCTCCACCACGATGGTCATGCTGTTGTCGTCGTGATAGGTGTCTATGTGCACCACCTTGGCGGGCGCCAGGGCTCTGGTGGCAAAGGTCTGCGGATCCGGGCTCCAGGGCACTATATCGATTCTTTCGCTGGAGAGCTCTCTGACGATGCTTTGTACCCGCGTCCCTTTGACCCCCACGCAGGCGCCCACCGGATCCACCCGGTCGTCGATGGAGCTGACCGCGATCTTGGTCCGTTCGCCTGGTTCCCGGGCCATGCCCTTGACCTCAATTATCCTTTCGTAGATCTCGGGAACCTCCAGTTCAAACAATCTCTTCACCAGCATTGGATTTGCCCGAGAGAGTATGATCTGGGGACCTTTAGCCGTCTTCTGCACGTCTAAGATCAACGCTCTTATTCTATCTCCTTGGCGATACCTCTCCTTGGGGATTTGCTCCTTGGGGGGAATGACACCCTCGGCCCTGCCCAGATTCACTATGAGATGACCCTTTTCGATCTGCTGCACGCCCCCGGTGACCAGAGTCTCTTTCTTGTCCTTATATTCCTCGTAGATCCTCTCTCTCTCGGCTTCTCTGACTCTCTGGATTAGAATCTGTTTGGCTGCGCTGATGGCATTCCTCCCAAACTCGCTGAAACCTATCTCCACCTCCATCTCATCCTCTAAGTCAGATTTGCGGTCTATCTCCCGGGCCTCCTCCAATGGGATCTCGGTATTGGGGTCGGTCACCTCCTCGACCACCTTCTTGGTCTGGATGATCTTGATCTCTCCGGACTTCGGATCCACGTTTATCTTTATATTATCCGTGTTGCCGAACTTCTTTTTCGCCGCCAGCATCAAACCCGCCTCCAAAGTCTCAATCACGAAATCCATTTCGATGTTCTTGTCTTTGGTGATCTGGCTCAATGCTTCCAAGATTTCATAGTTCATCAGAAAAGACCTCCCCTAAAACAATATCCGGGCATTTGCCACTATCTTCAGAGGGATGATTTTCTCCTCTCCTTCGTTCTGCTTCGGCTCAATCGACCCGAGTTGGAGCACGACGTTCTCCCCCTTGAGATTCTTGATCTCCCCCACCAGCTCGGTCTTCCCGTCGACACTTTCTTTGAAAAACACCTTTACCTTTTTCCCGATCTTCCGTTTGAAATCCGCCCCGCTGACTAAAGGCCTGTCTAAGCCCGGGGAAGACACCTCCAGCCTGTACCGGCCGGGGATCAAATCGTCCATGTCCAATAGATCACTGATCTTTCTGCTCAAGTGCGCGCATTGATCAACGGTCACGCCGGCTGAGCGATCCACGTACACTCTCAAAACGGACGCCGGTCCTACTCCGGAGAACTCCAGGTCCACCAACTCCAGATTCTCCTCCTCAACCACGGGTTTAATCCTGTCTCTCAATGTTTCAGTCTTTGATCCCATAACCTTATTTATACGTTAACAGCTATGTAAAAGAGTGGGTTACACCCACTCTAATTGTCCTAATATAACGACGCCCCCATTAAAAAGCAACATAAAAAATGATTCTCGCCTTCCCTTTATTTTGCGCTGTTTCTAATTCCCCTCCCTCCGTTTCGATTTGTCGTCATTCGCTGGGGGCGCTTCTCAAAGACTGCTTAGAAACTCTTTGCACTTCTCCACAGCCTGGTCCTGCCCCACCGAAAAGACCTCTCTGGTTCTCCTTATTCCTATCTCGACCTTATTCTCCTTCAGACTCTTTGCCCCCACATTTATCCTTACAGGTAGTCCGATCAGATCGGCGTCATTGAATTTCACGCCGGCCCTCTCATCCCGGTCATCGATCAAGGCTTCGATGCCCTGCTCTTTTATTTTCTCATATATCTCAAAGGCCACCTTGGTCTGCATTTCATCGGCTACATTCAAGGGAAGAATCTCCACGGAATACGGGGCAATGGAGGCGGGCCAGATTATGCCTTTTTCGTCATGAAACTTCTCCACTGCTGCCTGGGCCGTGCGGGTGACCCCTATTCCATATGACCCCATGATGAACGGCTTCTCCTTTCCGTCAACATCGAGGAAATTGGCGCCCAGGGCCTGGCTGTACTTCGTTCCCAGCATGAAAGTGTTTCCCACCTCTATGCCTCTGGAGGTTGAAAGCTTTCCCTTCTTACATCGAGGACATATCTCGCCTTCTTGAGCACATCTGATTTCTGTCACCTGATCGATTTTGAAATCCCGGCCGATATTGACGTTCTTAAAGTGGTAATCGTTTTGGTTTGCGCCGGTGACGAAGTTCCGCAGAGATGGAATCTCCTCATCCGCTATTATCGTGACGCCCTTTAGATTCAGCGGTCCGGCAAAGCCGACCGTCGCCCCGGTGATTTTCTCCACCGTCTGGGCATCTGCCATCTCCAGGTTTATGCATCCTAAGAAGTTCTTAAGCTTGATCTCATTGATCTGCCTGTCTCCTCTTATCATGGCGGCGACGACTTTATCGTCCGCCTTATAGAGCAAGGTCTTGGCCAGCTTTCGAGCCGGTACATTCAAAAAACCGGTCACCTCTTCTACGGTCTTGGCATCCGGAGTAACGACCTTCTCCAGCGTCTTCTCCGATTCTTCTTCCAGGTGCGCATCAACTTCGAGCGATCTGGCTTTATCCATGTTTGCCGCATAGTCACACTGGTCGCAGTAGAAGATAATGTTCTCCCCTCCTTCTGTGTCGACTATCACCATGAACTCGTGCGCTGCCTTTCCGCCCATGGCCCCGGTGTCCGATTCTACTATCTTAGTATCCAGCCCGCAACGCTTGAAGATCTTGAAATACGCATCCAGCATCTTCTGATAAGCGATCTTGAAACTCTCTTCATCCTTATCGAAAGAGTAGGCGTCTTTCATTATGAACTCACGCCCTCTCATCAAGCCGAATCTTGGTCTGATCTCATCCCTGAACTTGTTTTGAATCTGATACAGGTTCAATGGAAGTTGGCGGTAAGACTTAACCTCTCCCCTGATTAAGGAGGTCACCACCTCCTCATGAGTCCCGCCCAAGATCAGGTCCCGATCGTGTCGATCCCTGGCCCTCATCAGCTCTCTGCCCACGGTATCCCACCGTCCGCTCTGCTGCCAGAGCTCTGCCGGATGCAGCACCGGCATCAATATCTCCTGCGCGCCGGAGGCATTCATCTCTTCACGCACGATTTGCGTAACCTTGAGCAGTACGCGCTGCATTAGGGGGAGATAGTTATATACTCCTGCAGCCAGCTTTCGAATGTATCCGGCCCGCACCAGCAGCCTGTGGCTGACTATCTCCGCCTCGGCCGGATCGTCCCTTAGAGTTGGTATATAAGTCTGACTCCATCTCATAGAACCATCAACCCTTGTTTAGCAATTCGCAGGCTGACCTCGTCCCGAGGGAAGCCTGCGGCTACCGCTTTCTTGTTTTTTCTATGAACTATGAACTATGAACTGTGAACCATGAACCGCCTTAAATACCCCTGACCCGACTCGAACGGGTGCACGCGGCTCCGGAGGCCGCTGCTCTATCCAACTGAGCTACAGGGGCAGACAACTTCAGTCACTGGTCATTAGTCGCTAGTCAATGGCCAAAAGCGAACAGTCGGCAGTCATTCGTCATTGGGGTTCGTCATTAGTCATTCGTCATTCGTCATTGTTTTAATCCAGCTCGTGGATCTCACCCCAGACATCGTCACCCTCGATGGTGAGGACGCCGTAGGTGGCGGCAAACGGCGGAACCAGATTTCCGGAGAGGCTTCCAGGATTGAAAAGCAGGGTATCATCGATTCTTTGGTTGAACGGAGCATGCGAATGCCCGAATATCAACGCGTCACACTCCTTTCCGAACTTTCGATTCAGTCTTTCCCCTAATTTGTGGGGTGATCCTGCTCCATGACAGAGCCCGATCCTCTTACCTTGCACCTCCACCACTTTTCTCTCGGGCAGGAGCTTTCGTATGTTTGCCTCGTCCATGTTCCCCCGCACCCCGTGAACCGTCGCTAAGTTTTCGAGTTCCCGGAGAACCTCCCACCGTACGAAATCACCGGCGTGAAAGATCATGTCCCTGGATTTGACCAAGTCTAAGAACTTCCGGGGAAGAGCTGCCATCCTTTCGGGGACGTGTGTATCCGCGAGCACGAAGATCATATCTCCCGCCGCAATCGTCTGGCCTACCGTGGTTTCTTCTTGTGCCGATCGGCTCTGAGCTTCTTCTTTCTCTTGTGCGTTTTTATCTTGTGTCTCTTCGCTTTCCTACCACAGGGCATACTACCACCGTTTGTTTGTGTTGTCTTAGAATACCAAGCATTCTACTCAAGAGGAAGCTTGGTGATCAAAACCTTAAACTCGTTTGAGGGCTTGAATACCGGCACCTTCCGGTCGGGAACCGGCACCTCCTCACCGGTTCTGGGATTGCGCGCCTTTCGGGCCTTTCTCTGTTTGACCTTGAAGGTACCGAATCCTCTGATTTCGATGTTGCTGCCGTTTTCTAAGGCCTGTTTTATTGCCTCCAGAAGTTTGTCCACAACCACTGCCACGTCGGTTCTGGTAAGGCCGGTCTTTTCAACCACTGCCTCGACCAAATCCGCTTTGGTCATAAAACACCTCCTTTAGTGAATGTCACAAATCAAGTCTTCGCTTTCTGATTCTCATTTGCAGCTGCTGCAATCACTGCTTCTGCAGGTGGAGCAATCATTTTCCTTGGAGGTAGATGCTACGAAGTTTCCTCCGCACGAGAAGCCGAAGACGGAAAAGAGCCTTGAGACCTCCTTCCTTCCGCATTTGGGGCAGGCTGGCTTGTCTTCCTCACTGCTCCTGTGAAGAATCTCGAACTTAAAGCTGCAGCGCCCGCATGTGTATTCATAAATCGGCATATCAACTGGTAAGAGACTCTGTTCTGGTTTCAGCCGGTCACCTCAAAACGTAACCTTAAAGGTCGCGGCTGCCTGTTTTCTTTCATCCCGCCGAGCTCATTTGAAGATATACTCCAACTTCGGCATCATCTTTTGACTTTCATCCAACTCCAGCAGATCGGTTACGCTCTGGGTCAGCACGTCGAACCAGGAAATTTTCTTCTTTCTTTCCTTGATGGTTTTGGGATACTCCTCCATTCCCACCATCTCCCCTGCAATCCCGATGGCATCCTGCAGGTTTCCCAGTTTGTCCACCAGCCCCAGTTCCCTTGCCTGTCTTCCGGTGAAGATGCTACCATCGGCGATTTTGACAACCTCCTCCCTCTCCATTTCCCGGTTTTCGGCCACCACGTCGACGAACTGGTCGTAGGTATCGTCAACCACCGATTGAAGGGATTCCCTCTCTCTTTTGGTCATGGACCTGTTCATGGAGCCTATGTCTTTGATCTCTCCCCGCTTGACCACCTCGAATTTGAGACCGATTTTCTTGAATAGCTCCTCCGCCACGGGAAACTGGAAGATCACCCCGATGCTTCCGGTCAAGGTAGCCGGGTTGGCCACTATGGTGTCAGCGGCACAGGCAACGTAGTAGCCTCCCGAGGCTGCTAAACTCCCCATGGAGGCGACCACCTTCTTGCCCTTCTCCCTTAACTTGTTGACCTCCTCGTAGATCTCCTGAGAGGCAGCTGCTCCTCCCCCCGGGCTGTTGATGTGCAACACTACTACCGGAACAGAACTATCCTTCGCGTATTTCCTCAACTGTCGAACCACGTCTGAGGAGTTTTCAATCACCCCATGCACTTCCACTATGGCCACCCTATCGCCCATGCCGGTCAAGAAGAGAGACCCCTCGTCCGACAGGCCGATAAAAGCCATCAGGGTCAGGAGCGCGATCATCAGAAAGCTGACCACGATTATGACTGCGATTACTACATCACTTTTCTTCGCCACCTTTTCTTTCCTCCACCCTACGGGTATCAAACCGGGCCCAAGAAGACATCCGGCAAGGGCCCTGAATTTCCTCAATTCGTAATGAATACCTTGACCTGATCTCCCACCCGGAGCTTCGAGGGCGAATCCAGGTTATTCCACCGTATCAGCTTCTCCATCAAAACCCCGAAGGCTCTGGCTATCTTCCACAGAGAATCGCCTTTCTTAACCACGTATGTGATCCATCTCCCATTGGGTTCATCCTCACCGCCGTTTCCGTTTCTGGTGGGGATCTTCAGCTTCTGGCCATTCCTGATCCTGTGTGGATTAGAAAGGCCATTCACCTTCTTGATCTCGCCGGTACTGGTGCCGAACCTCGCCGCCAGATCAGAGAGCGTGTCACCTTTCTTGACCCGGTAGGTTTGCACGGTAACGTCCGAGCTAGCAGGTATCAGCAGGCGCTGGCCAATCATCAGGACGTGTTTGCTCCCTAAGTTGTTGGCCGACATGATGGCTGACACGGTTACGCCGTATTTCTTGGAAAGATAGGATAGATTCTCGCCTCTCTTGACCAGGTGTTCTTTGAAGAGCCCGCCGGAACTCGAGGATGCTGGCGACACCTTCAGCTTTTGTCCGGGATATATCCGATTAGGATTTTTCAACCCGTTAAGCCGTCTGATTTCTCCGGTGGTGGTGTTGAATTCAGAGGCCAGTTTACCGAGCGTGTCACCTTTCTTTACGGTGTAGGCAGCCGTCCCACTCGCAGTGGTCTCGGTCTTTTGGGAGCCGATGTTAGATGAGCTCTGAACAGCCACCTGTTTGTTGGCCGGTATGATGAGGTGCTGTCCAATGCTCAGCCGATGGCGGTTGGTCAGCGCATTCAACTCCATTATGGCCGAGATGGGGACCCCGTACCTGTGAGAAAGATGAGAAAGGGTCTGTCCTTTACTGACCTTGTGCTCGACAAAGAGCCCACTGGTCTTGGCATCGTAGCCCTTGAACTTCTGGGCAAAAACCTTCTTGGTCCCGGCTGGAATCCTCAGCTTGTATCCCGGATAATTCGGCGGACTAACCCCGCGCCGCAGCTCGGGGTTGAGCTCCTTGAGCACGGCGGCGGAGGTTCCCAGACTCTTGGCCACCTTCTTCAGATCAACCGGTTGGTTCACCTGGACGACGTCGAACTGTATCGGGTCGTCGTACTCTACCTCAAAGCCGTATCTTTCCGGGTCCTTGCCGATGATGGTGGCCGCCATGTATAGCGGCACATACTTCCACGTCTGCCTGTTCAGTTCCAGCTTCCAGAAGTCGTTGGTCTTGTGCTTTTTGATGACCCTGTCAACTCTGCCCTCTCCGCCGTTGTAAGCCGCTAAGGCCAGGGGCCAGGATTTGAACCTGTCGTAGAGAAAGGTAAGGTAGTCACAAGCGGCATAAGTGGATTTCACAAAGTCTCTTCTCTCATCGTACCACCAGTTTCTTTTCAGACCATACATACTCCCGGTGGAAGCGATGAACTGCCAAGGTCCCGAGGCCCGGGCATAGGAATAAGCCTTGGGGTTGAACCCGCTCTCCACCAAACAGAGCCACACCAGATCTTCGGGCAGGCCCTTCTCACGTAGTATCCGCTGCATCAGGTCCTTGTATCTGCCCGATCTTTTTAGATAGGTCTCACATGCCTGCCGAGCCACGGTCTGGAAATAGATGATCGAATTCTCCACCCTCTCGTTCCATTCGATGGGCATGTCGTAGGTGACTTCCTCCCCGGCCGGCTCGATCTTCTCTATCTTCCCTTCTTGTAAGGCCTTGAAGTTCTCAATGCTTTCGAATCTCTGGAGGAGAGCGGAGATGGAGCTCTCTTCGTTGAGAACGCCAAGTCCCAGCAGGGTGATCTTATAGTCCTCAGCGATCTCATGTAGAAGCTTCTCGAACCTGATCTCTCGTAGAGAGTCACCCTCCTCGATGTCCAGATTCGCCAGAAGCTCCAAGGCCTCCTCGAAGCGATCCTGGGCTTCCAGCCATCTCCCTTCCTGATTGGCGCTAACAGCCAGTACGTAATACAGCTCTACCTCTTCAAATTCGTCTCTCGGAACCACCTCCTCAGATCGCTTCAGGTCAGTTGCCGACTCCACGGATCCTGTGGGGGCTGGCTGCTCTCGAGGTGGTGGATTCGCCACACGGGGTTTGATCACGCTCCCGGAACAGCCGCCCAAGAAAAAGCCGATGATGAGCACGACTACGTAGATCTCTCTGTTTCTCATTCTCTCCTCCACTAAAGCTCCAGCAAGCCAAAAAAGGGACAGTTTACGCATTCCAGAGTCTCCTGCCCGCACCCGGATTCCTAACTCGTTGCTATATAACAAACTTGCAAAATCGTGTCAAGTCTTTTTTTGGATTACGGACTTCGACCCGATTAATGCCATGCTTTTAGGAAAAACATTTCGGGTCATACTCTTATTCCGAAATGCTTAGCCATCACATTGAATTTTATTGAAATGGTCCAGGGTCTTCTGAATCAATCCCCCATCCTCCGCATCTAACCAGATAATCTCCTGGTCCTGCCTAAACCAAGTCAACTGTCTTTTGGCGTAATGTCTCGTGTTCAGTTTAATGTTCTCTATCGCCCTGGAAAGATCAACCTCCCCTTCCAGGTAAGCGAACAGCTCCTGATAGCCAACCGTTTTCAGCGCCTTTAACTTAGGAGAGAACTTCCTCTGTTTGAGCATCTTCACTTCGTCCACAAGTCCTGCGGAGATCATCTCCTCCACCCTCCGGTCTATCCTTTGGTAAAGCTCTCTTCTCTCGATGTTCAGCCCAATCTGGACGAAGCGCACGTGGAACGGTTCGTAATCCCCTTCCCGTTGCAGCAAGCTGATCGGTTTTCCGGTAAGTTCGTATACCTCCAGAGCCCTGACGATCCTGACTAAGTCATTGGGATGGATTCGTTCTGCAGCTTCGGGATCTATTTCCCTTAGTCTCTCAAAAAGACGAGGCTCACCGAACTCTTGAGCCTTCCTCTCCAACTTCCTGCGTATCCTTTCGTCCGCTCTGGGACCTTTAAAGAATCCTTGTGTCAGTGCCCTGAGATAAAGCCCTGAGCCTCCTACTGCTATAGGTTGTTTATTCCTTCCTGCTATCTGCCCAATTATCTGCCTGGCCTTCTTGCCGTAATCGGCGGCTGTGAACCTTTCATCCGGTGATATCAGATCAATAAGGTGATGGGGAATCCTGTCTCTCTCCTCCTTGGTCGGCTTGGCAGTTCCGATGTCCATGTACCTGTATATCTGCCTGGAATCGAAGGAGACGATCTCACCTTTCAGTATATCGGCAAGTTTAAGTGAGAGTTGAGTTTTCCCAACACAGGTGGGGCCCAAAAGCACCAGTACTCGATCGTTCGTGTTCGGCATCATAAGTTATCAAAACAAGAAACTGTTTGAAATTTGAACAGAGGCCCTCTGATTTCTCCGCCTCTGGTATTCATCGGCAACTGACGGAATGCCAGTTTCGAACCTCGTGGTCAGGTCTGAATATACACCGGGCGGGATAAATTCCCGCCGCTGTTTGTCGAAAGAATTGATTGTCCAAAGAACAGGGTATTCAGCCCTGTCGGTTCTGGATTTCGATCGCCTGGTGAGGTGCTTCAGAGCTTTCAGGCTCTACCGAATTTCTTGTTCAACTCCTCCAAAGAGAGTTTAATCACCGTAGGGCGGCCGTGTGGGCAGGAGTAAGGTTCATCCGTGGTGAACAACTGCTTCACCAGGCCCTGCATCTCCTCCATGTTAAGCCTCTCCCCTGCTTTAATGGCCCCGTGGCAGGCAAACGATTTTGCCACCGCCTTCACCCGATCCTTCTCCACCCTTCCTTCTTCCTCCAGTTGGGTCAAAATCTCTTTGAGAAAAACCTCTCCACTTTTGTTTCTGACGAGCGTCGGGACTGCCGTCACCAGGATAGACCTTCCTCCGAAATGCTTGACCTCAAACCCCAGTTTCCGGATCAATTCCTTGTGCTCTTCTAATATCTGATACTCCCGCGGAGAAAGCTCCGAGACTATCGGGAAAAGAACCTGCTGGGCTGAGGCCGGCCTGCCGGTCAGATTCCTTAAGGCTTCCTCATATAGTATCCTTTCGTGGGAAGCATGCTGATCCAACACCACCAAGTTTCCTTTAGCCTGGGAGAGAATGTAGGTGTCAGCCAGCTGCCAGTAATTGCCCGCCCCTGGCTCGACCTTCTGCCTGGCCGCCTGCCCGGTTTCCTTGGGCGCCACCACCTCAGCCCGATCGCCACTCGGTATGTCTGCCGCCTTTTCTGGAGTTTTCGAAAGAAAACTCTCTTGGGTCAACTCCTGATCCGCCTGTTTTGACTGACCGTAGGCGGAGGTTCGCATGTGTTGGGTCTGCTGCGGATAGCGTTTTTCTGTCTGAAACGAAGGACCTGTTCTCCTGATGGCACCGGGACGGAATGGGTCCTCCGCCTTTTCGGGCGTGGTGAGTTCCGGCATCGTCTGCGCAGATCCAAAAGCCTCCTTGATTCTGTTCAGGACCAGATCGTGCACTCCCCTTTCATCGGAAAACCTCACCTCATGTTTGGTGGGATGCACGTTCACGTCCACCAGGTGGCGATCGATCTGGATGAAAATCATAGCGAAAGGATACTTTCCCCTGGGAAGAAGTTCCCCGTATCCTGCCTGCACCGCGTGATAGAGTGATTTGGATGCGATTGACCTCAGGTTCACGTAGAGATAAAGCTCCGCTCGGTTCGAGCGGGCTATCTCCGGCTTCCCCAGAAAGCCGTTGATGGTGGGCTGCTCATCGCCGGCTTTAATCTCTATCATCTTCTCAACTTGGGTCTTTCCAAAGACGTCCTCAATCCTCGGCTTCAGACCATCTGCTTTTGCGAAGTTGAAAAGCTCTCTTTCGTCGCTTTCAAGCCTAAACGAGACCTCCGGATATGCGATGGCGAACCTGGTCAACAGATCAATTACTCGCCGGGTCTCGGTCAGAACCGTCTTCAAGAACTTCCTCCGTGCCGGGACGTTATAGAACAGTTCTCTGACAATCACCGACGTCCCCACAGGCGCCCCCGTCTGCTTTTTTTCCCTCACCGTTCCGCCTTCTATCTTGAGTCGGGTTCCGCTTAAATCTTCCGCGGTTCGGCTAAGCATGTCCAGGAGGGACACAGAAGCGATGGATGGCAAAGCTTCACCTCTGAATCCCAGGGTGGATATTTCAAACAGATCGTCCACTCCTTTTATCTTGCTGGTGGCATGTCGCTTAAACGCCAGCGCCGAGTTTTTTTCGTCCATCCCCGCGCCATCGTCGGTTACCCGGATGGATTTTATTCCACCCCTCTTGATCTCCACGCTGATGTTCTTGGCCCCGGCGTCGATTGAATTCTCCACCAATTCCTTGACCACCGAGGCCGGACGCTCCACCACCTCACCGGCGGCGATCTTGTCCACCAAATCCTCAGGTAATATGGTTATGTTGTTTCCCATGCCTCAGATATGACGAATGACGGACAGTCCAAGACGAATGATCAATGACGAATGACGGATTAAGCTCTCTTCTTAAGGGATGAGATGAAAGCGCCGAGTTGTTTCGAAAGATCATAGCTTTGGTCTAAGAGCATACTTAGGCTCTCCTTACTCATGTAACCCAACTCGGAGCAAACCTGCAACTGGCTTCTGACTTCGCCAAGAGAACCTTTGGCGATATACAAAAATCGGATAAGTTCTTTTTTTGATCCTCTTTCGAATCCTTCAGCGATATTACTCGAGATGGAAATCGATGCTCTGCGAATCTGGTCCACCAAACCATAATCCCTGCGAAATTTATCATCTTTGGTGACTTGATATATTTTGACTGTCAGATCTTTAGCTAATTTCCAAACCGGCAAATCCTCAAATTTCTCATAAACAGCCATATCCGTTACCCATTATTCGTCATTCTTCATCCGTCATTAATCATGCTTTATCGGTCATCCTTCATTCGTCATTAATCATGCTTTCTCTGTCATCCGTCATGCTCTTTTCAGCTTGTTCCAGCGATTCTTTCGCTCTTTGTATGCTCTCCGCCACCATCGCCGCCTCTTGGTCGGCTCCAATCTCTCTTAAGATCTTCAGCGCCTGGTTGGCGAACTTCAGGCCCTGCTCCGTATCTCCGCTGGCCGTGTTTACCTGGGCGATGGCCATGAGAGCCATGGCTTCGCTGTACCGATCGTCGAAGCTTCTGGTTATTTCCAACACATCTTGAAAGTGTTTCAAGGCCAGCTGTAGGTTTCCCCGACGTTTTTGAATCCCGCCGGCGTCATTGAGGACCCTGGCTTTACTCCTGAGATCACCCATCTCCTTGTAGATTTCCAACGCCTCCTCATAGTGGGCCAATGCGCTGTCATCATCTCCCCTTGTTTCGTGCAGTTTGCCAATCTGGCGCAGGATATTTGCCTCAGCCCCTCTGTTTCCTACTTCTCTGCAAATCACCAATGCCTGGCCCAGAGCCTCTAAAGCTTCGGCCGGTGCTTCAAGACGTCGATAGAGCATGCCCAGGCTGGAGAGGGCACTGGCTTCGCCTCCCTTGAAGCCGGCCTTTTTGTTCAGGCCGGCCGACTTCCTGTAGCTGTTCTGAGCTTTCTCCAGTTCCCCCTTCTGCTCGTAGATCCAACCCATGGTCAGGTGGTCTTGAGCCTCCCCTTTTTTGAAGCCGGTCTCTTTGTCTATCTTCAGGGCCTGTTGGTAGTAGTCTAAGGCCGTATCCGGGCGACCCAGGCTCTGATGTACCCGCCCGATGTTGCTGAGCTGACTGGCCTCGCTCTCCGCAAAGCCCACCTTCCTGCTTATCTCCAGGGCTTCCTGATAATGGATCAGGGAACTGTCCACCTCCCCCCGGGTTTGCCGAATCCAGCCAAGATGGCTCAGTTGACTCATCTGACCCAGGGCATGGTCGATCTCCTTGAAGATATCCAGAGCCGCCTGATGGTACGCAAGCGCCCTATCCAGATCCCGCTTAGCCTGATAGAACAGCCCCAGGTTTCCAAGCTCCATGGCTTTCTCTTTCTTGCTCCCAGACTTCTGGTGACGGATCAAAGCCTCCTGGTGCAGACTCAGCGCGCTGTCCAGATTACCAGCTCGCTGTTGGATCAGGGCCAGGTTACCCCAGGCTGCGGCGCTGGCACCCTTGGTTTCCACTCTGTCGGCAAATACCAGAGCCCGTCGGTACAGACCCTCCGCTCCGGGAACATTTTCCAACAGCAGAAGGCAGTTACCATTCAGAATCAGAACCGCGGCTCTTTCGTCATCTTGAGTCCTCAACTGCAGGCACATATTGAGGTGATCTATCGCCTCGGTGTATTCGCCCGTCTGGTACCGGGAAAAGGCCTTTTCGAAGAACCCCTTCAGTTGCACGTTCTCAGTCTGGGGTAGTCGGTCCAGATAGTCTATCACCCCCACTGAGATTCTTTCCGACTCCTTGATCATCTTGACGGTCTTCTCCGACGGAGTCGAAGACAGGTTGCTCCAGACTAAGTAGATGGCGATCAGCCCAACCAGCACGCCCCCCACAATGATCAGCTTGAGGCTCGTTTCTCCTCTTGGAAGCTTGATCTTCTCCCGCCGCTTAGTATCTCCGGGCATAAGGGCTCCTCTTTGTGCCTGTCGAATCCCAGATGAAGGTTAGATTCGAGTATAGTCTATCACTTTAGTCTCAGGAACTCGGACCGCCGGGCTGCCGGGCATAGAACCGGTCAGCCAAGGCCAGGTTTGTTATTCTTCCGTCTTTCTTTTCAATTGGTTCAGCTTATTAAGAGCTTGTATCGGTGTGAGTTTGTCCAGATCCATCTTTTTCAGCTCCTCCGCGATCAGATTGTCCTTGGCGGAGAATATGCTCAATTGATAGGCGGCCGGCTCGGAAACGGTCTTACCCGCCTTAAGGGATGAAAGCTCGCCCGATTCTAAGTCCGCCAATATCTCTTTGGCTCGCTTCAAAACCGGGGCAGGAATTCCGGCCAGGCGCGCCACGTGGATTCCGTAACTGTCATCGCACCCGCCCCGAACGATCTTCCTTAAGAAGATTACCTCGTCCTCCCACTGCTTCACCGCCACCTGATAGTTCTTAACCCGCGGCAGGAATTGGGCCAGCTCGGTCAGTTCATGATAGTGCGTGGCGAAGAGGGTCTTTGCGGAGACATTGGGGTTGTTGTGGATGTATTCCGTCACCGCCCAGGCGATGGAGAGACCGTCAAAGGTGGAAGTCCCCCGTCCCACCTCGTCTAAAAGGATCAGGCTCCCGGGGCCGGCATTGTTCAAGATGTTCGCAGTCTCTATCATCTCCACCAAGAAAGTGCTCTGTCCCAAGGTTAGGTAGTCGGTAGCGCCCACCCGGGTGAAAATTCTGTCCACCAGGCCGATTTTAGCAGATTTGGCCGGGACATACGATCCCATCTGGGCCAACAGCACTATCAGGCCCACCTGCCTCAGGTACGTTGATTTCCCCGCCATGTTGGGGCCGGTGATGATATGGATCTGCTCACCCTCGCCGTCGATCTCAGTGTTGTTGGGAACGAAGTTTCCCGGTTCCAAAACGTTTTCGATAACCGGATGGCGTCCCTCCTCGATCACGATCTCCTCGCCTGGGTCGATCTCCGGAAGGACATAATTGTGTCTTTCAGCCACCTCCTTTAAGCTCAGCAAGACATCTAAGATTGCCACCAGCTCTGCCGTCCTCTGGATCTTTCCCGTATCTCCCGCTACCTTTGATCTCAACTGCAGGAACAGTTCGTGCTCCAGTTTGAATATCTTCTCCTCCGCTCCCAGAATGTGAGCCTCTCTCTCCTTGAGCTGGGGCGTGACGAATCTCTCGGCATTCACCATGGTCTGCTTGCGGATGTACTCCTGCGGCACTTTGGAGAGATGAGGCTTGGTCACCTCGATGAAATACCCGAAGACCCTGTTAAACCCCACCTTCAACGAAGGGATACCGGTTCTCTTCCTTTCCTCCTCCTGTAATCCGGCGATCCACTGCTTACTTCCTCTTATCTCTTCCTTCAGACCGTCCAGTTCAGAGGAGAACCCGCATCTGATTATTCCACCTTCGGTCAAAACCAAGGGGGGATCGTCCAGGATGGAGTTTTCGATCAGCCTGGACAGATCAGAGGTGTCCGGAAGATCCTCCCTCACCGAGATCAACAGCTCAGAATCGACAGCTTTCAGAAAGGACCTTATCCCCGGTACTTGTTCAAGAGAATCCTTCAGCCAGATCAAGTCTTTGGGGCTGGCCTTTCCGCATCCGATCTTTCCGGCAAGCCTCTCTAAATCCGATATGCTGTTGATCCGGCTAACCAGATCGGATGACAGACCCTTATTCTGGATCAGTTCTCCGATGGCTTCCTGCCTTTCTCGGATCTTATCCGGGTTCAACAGGGGTCGGATGATCCAGCTCCTCAAGAGCCGCGCCCCCATGGCGGTCCTGGTTCGGTTGAGCAGGGAATAGAGCGTGGGTCCTTTCTCTTCGCCTCTCAGGGAGGTCAGAAGCTCCAGGTTCCGAATGGTATTGGAATCCAGAACCATGAGCCCGTCCTCAGAGAAGGGGGAGATCTTATTGACGTGGGAAAGGAGAGATTTCTTGGTCTGCTTGAGGTAGGCCAGTATGGCGCCTGCTGCCGATACCCCCCATCTCATCCCCTCGCATCCAAATCCGTGCAGGGAGCTGACCTTGAAGTGTTCCAGCAGCATCTGATAGGCGACGTCGTGGTCAAACTTCCAACCGTCCAGGGTAGTCAGCGTCGTCTCCGCGACAGACGATTTCAGATTCTTCTTCTTTTCCTCCGGCCAGCCATCGGCTACGATGATCTCAGACGGATTCAGCACACCCAACTTATCGAGCATCCTCGATTCTTCACCCTGATCCAGTTTGAACTCGCCGGTGGTCAGATCCAGAATGGACAGGCCTAATTTCTCTTCATCCCCGGAGACGCTGGCCAAGTAGTTGCTTTCGCTTCCGTCGATCACGCCGTCCACCGTGACCGTTCCGGGGGTGATTACCTCCACCACGTCTCTTTTGACGATTCCTTTCGCCAGCTTGGGATCCTCCACCTGCTCGCACACCACCACCTTCTTGCC
>JBAUFO010000227.1:0-17763 GCA_049679185.1 Candidatus Zixiibacteriota bacterium | reverse complement strand
GTATATGCCAGGTTCAGCCAGGGAAAGGACACCTGGGTTAAGGATCTGACATATTCCATCGCCACCCACAGAAAGGGAAAGAAGAAGACCCCTGCCTCTCTCCATCTCCTCTGCAAAAGACCATGGAGCCAACAGAGGATGGCGGTATACAAACAGAGAAGTATGATGGCGGCCGCCGTTCCGCCGATTGTGGCCCATCCCACCCAAAAGAGCAGGATGGAGTTTGATATCAGGCCAAAGATATATCCAATCTTGAAAGCAGCAGATGGGCTTTTGCTCTCCAGCGCGATGATCAGCGGTACCAAGCACAGGTAAGCTACAAAACCCAGAGGAAGAGGGGGATAGGCCAGGCTGATCAGAAGGGCGGAGAGTATCGTCAGGTATAAGGATTTTCTATTCATAGACAAAAGAACTTCGAGAGGATGAGCAGGGTAAATGCCACAATAGACAAGGATTCTTGAAGTCTTTCTTCTTCAACAGGGTCCGGTTAGAACAGATGGTCACAAAGAGACAAACGTTGGCCAGTTGAGGTTCGCGTGATATCTCTGTGCTGAAGTTGATACGGATATCTATTCCTCTGCGACTCAAACCGACTTTTGGGAACTCTCTTTTCTCTCAGTAGGTACGCACACCAGGATGGTGGTTCTTTGATTGGGTACCGACTCCTTCAGGGAGATCTTCCCCAGATGGTATTCTTCGATTATTCTCTTTGCTAAAGACAATCCCAGACCCCAACCTCTCTTCTTGGTGGTGTATCCCGGCCTAAAAATCTTTTTCTGCCGGCGGGGCGGAATTCCTCTTCCGTTGTCGGTTACCTGGATGAGAATGGTTTTTTTCTCTTTATCCAAGGAAGTAAGAACCTTGATTACTCCCTTTCTGGGATCCACCGCCTCCAACGAATTCTTCAAAAGGTTCTCCATCACCCAGCTAATCAGCTCGGCATTGGCCCTTGCCGGGGCCAGCGATCCCAGCCTCTCTTTTATCACCACGCCCGAGCCATTATGGGGAAGCCTCTGCCTGAAGTAGGCTATCGCCTCGGAGACCACGGTGTTCAGATCGGTGGACTTCAATTCCGGTACTGATCCTATCTGCTCGAAGCGGTGGGCTATCTTTCCCAGCCGGCGCAAGTCGACGTCCACTCTCTCCGCAATTTGTTCAATGGTCAGACCAGAGTCTTCCTCCGGGGTTTCAGCCTGCGTTTCACACTTGGCCTTCAAAAGCTCCAGCCATCCTAAAAGCGATGAGATGGGCGTTCCCAGTTGATGCGCGGTCTCCTTCGACATCCCCACCCAGATGGTCCGCTGCTCGGCCATCTTGATGTTTCTGAAGGTGATGAATGCAATCAGGACGAACAGGGTCAGAAGCCCCAACTCCACGAAGCTCATCAGCCGCAATTGAGAGATCAGCACCGGATCGCCGTAGTGCAGATAATTTATTATCTCCTGCCTGGTGCCGAAGTAGATGGGTATGGGCTGCTTGTGTCTGTCCATCTTTTGAGCCATCTTTTTGAGTTTCTCTCTGCTGATGTAGGTGGTATCGTCCCAATCCACCCCCACTCCCCGCCAGGCTAAGAGTTCTCCCTCGGCATCGGTCACCACTATGGGAAAATCGCTCTTCTGGATGATTTCCTCGAAGATCACGTCGATCTCCGCGCCGCTGGTGGGTGCAGAGGCGGCCAACTGCCACAGGCGTGCATAGGTATTCATCACCTGCCGGGAGTTTTCTTTTATCTGCGAGATCAAAGTCTGGGTATAGAAGAAAAACACCCCAGCGATCAAGACCACCCCGAAGACCAGAAAGCCTTTGAACCACAAAGGCCACTCATGATGGCCACCCAAGTATTTGTCGTTTCGCTTTGCCATGTCTCAGCTCATCTCTTCTCAACCTCTCCCAGCAAAGGAGAGGGGGGCTGGATTTTCCCTCCCTTGATGGGAGGGAATAAAAGGGAGGGTGAAATACGTGTTTTCCATTCCAGCCCTTTCATCACCATCTCTCCCGCCTGCTGCGGGATCTTCGACCTGACCCTCTCCCATGAAGGGAGAGAGAATTCAGTCTCCTTTCTTGTCGGGCAGCCTATCGGCAGCCCGACCTACTCTATCCCCGGCTGGTGAGGAACACCAACCGGAAGCGGGGCGGCCGGGCTTGTTGACCCTTGCCTCCTGACTCTTGACCCTTAACCCTATGTTATTTCTTCCATCCCATCCATATACGGTCTCAGGACCTCGGGTATGATGATCGTTCCTTTCTCAGTCTGGTAATTCTCCATAATGGCTATCATGGTTCTGGGCAGAGCCACGCCGGAACCGTTTAGAGTGTGCACATATTCCAGTTTTCCGCCGCCTTTTGGGCGAAACCTCAAAGCCATTCTTCTGGCCTGAAAATCGACGAAGTTGCTGCAGGAGGAGACCTCCTGGAAGTTTCCCAATCCGGAACACCAGGCCTCGATATCATAACACTTGGCTGCAGCGAAGCTCAAATCTCCTGTGCAGAGAATCCGCACCCGGTAGGGAAGATTCAGAAGTTGCAGCACTTGCTCTGCATCTTTCAGCAAGCTCTCCAACTCATCATAGGAATCTTCAGGTTTTACGAACTTGACCATCTCCACCTTGTCGAACTGATGCATCCGGATCATACCCCGGGTATCCTTTCCGTAAGCTCCCGCCTCCCGGCGGAAGCAGGCGGAGTAGGCGGTATAGCGGATGGGCAAATCTTCTTCCTTGAGATTCTCCTCCCGATGCAGGTTGGTTACCGGAACCTCAGCCGTTGGTATCAAGAATAGATCGTCCCTTTCGACGTGATACATATCATCAGCCAATTTGGGCAGTTGACCCGTGCTGGTCATGCTGGTACGGTTGGCCACAAAAGGCGGTAATATCTCCGTATAGCCATGTTTCTTGGTGTGCAGATCCAGCATGAAGTTGATCAAGGCTCTCTGGAGTCTGGCTCCTTTTCCCGTGAGGACTAGAAAACCGGTTCCGGCCACCTTGGCGGCTTTGGGAAGATCCAGAATCCCCAGAATCTGCCCTAATTCCCAATGGGGACGGGGCTCGAAATCGAATTTGGGCTGTTCACCCCAACTTCTGATCTCGACATTGGAATCCTCGTCCATCCCAACCGGTACCGACTCATGCGGCAGGTTAGGGATGGTCAAGAGAAGATCGTTGATCTTTTCTTCTGATTCTCTCAACTCCTGGTCCAGGGCGCCGATCTGGTCAGACACTTTCCTCATATCGGCGATTTCCTTACCTGCATCCTGCTTCTCCTTCTTCATCCGGGCGATTCTTTCTGAGACCACGTTCCTTTGATGTTTAAGCTCATCCGCTTGCTGAAGGAGACTTCGTCTCTTCCGATCCAGATTCAGAAGCAGATCCAACTCAGCCTTCTCACCTTTGTTCTTTAAAGCTTCCCTGACAATGTCCGCATTCTCTCTGATGAATTTTAGATCCAGCATAATTTGCCCTCGTTATTTTCGTGAACTACTTCGTCAAAAAGGATGTCGCTCCTCCCAGGAGTATCCTCAGATCAAGCAGCAGGGACATGTTCTCCACGTAAAATAGATCGTGTCCCAGGTGATCCTTAGCTGCCTGCGTATAATCTCTGAATCTCCCCTTTATCTTGGCCAGGCTCAAGAGACCCGGCTTGACATTTAGTCTTTTCGGCAGAAGCGGCAGATCGGTTGACAACTTCCTGAATGTCTCCGGGGAGAGCGGCTCCGGCCCGACTAAACTCACCTCTCCTTTTAATACGTTAATGAGAAGGGGAACCTTCTCCAGGCGGACATTTCTCAAGATTCTTCCCAGCCGGTTGGAAGGAGTCTTCCCAGGTTGGGTTGCGCTCTCGGCTCCGACTTCTTCTGAGACGCGGAACTTATACAGCTTGATCTCTCTGCCCGTCTTTCCCAGGTGTTTCTGCCTGATCAGGGCGCTGGCGCCGAAGGTGAGTCTGATCAAAAGAGCAATCAGCATCCACAAGGGCAGAAATGCAACCAGAATCGCCAGGGAGATGGTGCCGTCGAAGATCCTTTTCAGCAGCCATTCCCAGGTTCTCATGTGGCTGGGGAAAATCCTCAGGAGAAGCTTTGAGCGAAGGGGTGTGGTTTGATAACCCCTCTTCAGATCGCCGGAATCCGAAGCGATCTTGAATGACACTTCCAGATTGTGCACCGAATTCATGATCTCCTGCAGGGAACCTCTCCAGTCGGGCTCAACCCCGACGAGAATATCCTGAACCCGGTTTTCTCTGACGATCTCGTCCAAATCCTGAATTACTCCCAGGACCTTTCTCGGCAGTTTCTCGACAGAACCCGATGAATTGGGGCTCGGGTCCGCCGGATCTTCCCGGACAAATCCCACCACCTGGTAACCATATTCAGGATTGGCTGAAAGGTCTTCAAACAACTGCCTGGCCTTTTGTCCGGTCCCAACGATTATCCCTTTACGCAAGGAGGCTCTCAGGAAGTTGAATCTCCTGATCAGATAGGTAAACAAGCTCCGTACCAACCCCAGAGCGATTATCAGGCTGAGACCGTAAATCAAGATCAGAATCCACGACTTGATTTGCAGGTAAGACGGATCAAAAGTCAAAATCAAAAATAAAAAGATTCCCGCTGCGGTCGCCTTGATCATCCCCTTCAACTCGTCCCTGTGTCGCGAGTCTCCCGGGATCTCGTAAAGCCCCATGACGGCGAACAGGTTGAGCCAGAAGATGGTGATCCAGACGGCCGGCGCGATAAATTCGGACAGAGGAATGCCCCACTGACTTGCCAGCAGGCCTGAGTGAAACTTCAGCCAGAAGAAAAACAGAAATACCGCGTTGATCATGAGCGTATCGCACAGTATCAAAAAGAGTTTCTCCCGGATATTGACGAAATTTCTCTGCAGGTGAACGCCGAAGAGAACTAAGATTAGCCAGACGAAAACGACAATGAGCATCTTCACGGGAGAGTCGAAGAAAAAATAGACGAAAACTCCCAGGCTTCCCAGAAGGAAGCAAATGAGATAAATCCACAGAACCACTTTCCTGTTTTGCATACCCAAGCTGGCGATCCTTCGGGGGGAGTTATTGTAGTCGCCCACGTACACTTTTCTCCCCTCCCTGAGCCGGACCAAGGTCACGAAGGAGATGTCGAATATGGGGTAACTTAAAATAAGGATGGGGACTAAGAGGGACGAATAGGAGGGATTTCCCCGGGCAAACAGAATCCCCAGGCAGGCCAAGATGAATCCGTTGAACATGCTGCCCGCATCGCCCAAGAAGATCTTAGCCGGAGACCAGTTATACCGGAGAAAACCCAAAAGTCCGCCCATTAAGGCCAAAGCTATAAGCGCACTGGTCATCTGGTGGTTGAAGATGGCGATTGCCAGAAATGCGGAAGCGGAGATGAAGGAAATCCCCGCGCACAGACCGTCCATGGCGTCTAAGAAATTGACCGCATTCATCAGGCCCACTATCCATAAAATCAGGATCAATATATCCCAGTTGGAACCGGTCAGAATCCTGACGTTGCTGCTGAGTCCCAGGAACAGCAAAGCAACGATAGTTTGCCCCAGTAGTTTATGACTCGGCGACAGACCACGCTTGTCGTCAACCAGACCGAGACCCACCACCAGCGTGCCCCCGACAAAAACACCCAGCATATCTGAACTGAAGGGAAGACCAAAAAGAGCGAAGGTGAGAGTGAGCCCGAATGCGAAACCTATGAAGACGACCAGACCGCCCAGAAGAGGAGTGGGATTGGCATGAATTTTAAGCGCAGAAGGATAGTCCAGGAACCCCAGCTTCCTTGCCACTCTGATCGAGATAGGAGTTATGATCAAGACCACGCCGAGCGCGCACAAAAACGGGACGAAATGACGCATGATTTACTGTAAAGGTTGTTTCGCCAGAGCCCAAATGGCCGTCAGGAGTTCAGCACTCGGAAGTAAAGCTTCTTGATGCTTTCGACCATCTTGGCCTTTGAGAATACACGTCTCACCCTTTCCCTTGCGTTCTGAGAGAATCTGAGGCGAACGTCCTCATTATCCAGAAGATAACTGATCGCCTGTTTAAGCGCCACTGAATTTGAAGGAGGCACGACCAAGCCCGTCCGGTTATGACAATTGACAAAAGAGGTGCCTGTGCCCAGCTCAGTGGTGATCAAAGGCAAACCGCACGCCATGCCTTCCAACAGCACAAGTCCGAAGGCCTCGCTTCGATAAATAGAAGGCAAAACTAGCAGATCAGCCGCTTGGTAGTAACAGACCAAGTCATCTTCACTCACCTCTCCCAGCCAGACAACCTTCTTCGCCAGATTATTCCCTCGGACCAGGTTCATTAACTTCAATTTGTGTGGTCCGTCTCCAATAAGCAGGAATTTGGCATCGATCTCCCTTGAAGCCTCCAGAAGGTACTTTATCCCTTTGTAGTAGCAAAGCCTTCCCACAAACAGCACTATTTGACCTCTGTATCTACTTCTGATTTCGTGCACTCTTTTCTCGTTCACCTTCTCAAATCGCTGGACGTCGATCCCATAGGGGATGATCTCAGTTTTGTCCGCGTACTTGCTCAGCAGCGCTGAGCTTCGGACATTGTTGGGGTTGGAGGCTACAATGATTCGCACCTTCCCGAGCACCTGCTTCAGGATGGGCATGTATAGAAGCAGCCACCTGTTCTGCCTTACGATGTCGCTATGGTAGGTCAAGACTATCCTGTCACAGCAGCCAAACAGCAAGCTGGCAAATTCACCTAGCGGATACGGAAAATGCAGGTGGAGTATGTCCGGTTTCGCCTTTCGTAGAAATCGGAAGAGGCTGAAGCTGATCGGGGTGGAAGCGATTTCCGCGACTCTCGCGGCTTTGATCACCTTCACCCCGTCCATGTATTCGGTGACCGTGCTTGAACTCGTGTTGGTGACCAGAACTTCAATCTCAAAGTCGCTGTCCCTTGCCAACTCCGCGGACAGGACACGGATATGGTTCTGTATCCCCCCGACCACAGGATGATATTCTTTAAAGACGTGAAGTATCTTCATTGTACAGAATCAGACCTGTTGCTTTCCGTTTACCGCATTTCTATAAACCTGGAGCGTCTCCTGAGCTGTCTTTTCCCAGGAGAAGAATCGTATCCTCTCAAATCCCTTTCTTATCAGTTGGTTCTTCAGTCTTTCATCCGTGAGGAGACGATCTATGGCGTCGGCCAACTCCTGCACGTTTCGAGGATCAACCAGCAAAGCTGCTTCTCCGACCACCTCCGGCAACGAAGATAGGTTGGAGGTGATAACCGGAGTTCCGCACGCCATCGCTTCCAACGGAGGAAGACCAAAACCCTCCTCCAGAGAAGGAAAAACAAAAGCATCAACAGCATTCATTAAAGGCACAATCTCGTCGTCGGTCAGACCTCCGGCGAAAAGGACGTATCTCGATATCCCTAATTCCTGAGCCTTTGCTTTAAGGAAGAGCCGCTCCTCTTCTTGGCCGCCGACTATTGCCAAGGTGCATGGTTGTCTCTTTACGAGCACCAAAAGCTCCAGGGCTTCAAACAGGCGAATGAGGTTCTTGTGAGGACGAATTATGCCCACGTGCAAGATCGACTTTCCTTTCAAACCGAATCTTGCCTTACTTCTCTTAATTTCTTCGTCGGAAACCTTCCTAAAAATCGTCTCCGGGGCTTCATATATGACGTCGGTTTTGCTTGCCAGAGATCCATCAAAGCGTTGCAGAGCTTCTTTGCTGGCCCGAGAAACTGTGATGATACGGCTGGCTTTTCTTGTCACCAGCGAGAGGATCAGCCCGAAAACTCGCCTCTTCAAAACAGGGGCCAATCCCCTGTTTCCCTCAAAACCCCTGGCGAAGCGCAGGGGAATTAAATCATGCACCGTTATTACAGTCTTGCATGGCGCGAATAGGGGCGCGGAGATGAAGGGAGAGTGGAACAAGTCGATCTTCTCACGACGCAAAATCTTGTGCATCAGAAACAGGGATCGGAGGGAGAACGCGGGGTAGTCTACGATCACCGTTCTGAAATTCTTCCCGGGAGCCAAGCTACGATGAAGATCTCTGTTGCCAACCAGCACATATTCGTTGTCCCGGTCCAACCTGGAGAGGTGAGTCAGGATGTTCTTGGTGTATCTTCCTATACCTGATAAAGTAGGTTCAATTTTCCGGACATCAATTGCGATTCGCATTGGATCTAACCAATCAGGGTTCTTCGGTAGCGAAAGTCGGACAGCAAAAGGGACAAGTATCCGAGAAACCTCTGTTTGGTGGACTCCTTTTTTTGTCCGCCAGCAAGCTTCAGAAGCCAAAAAAGGGATCTGATTGAGAATCCCAGAAACTGAATTGCTCTGAAAAGAACCACCTTGAGTAGAGGACGGAATTTACTGTAAAAGAGAAAGTGGCTCCGGTGACAAGAGAAAATCGCCATCCGAATGTTCTTCTTGCTGCTCTGGTCATAATGGTGGATTATTCTTGTTTCGGGTATGGTGGCGGTCTCCCATCCCCTTTGCTTCATCCGATAACAGAGATCTTCGTCTTCATAGTACAGGAAAAGCGATTCGTCAAAAGAACCTACACCCTCAAAGGCCTCTCGACGCACGACCATAGCTCCTCCGCAGACACCCTCTGTCGGCTCGCCCGGGCGGAGGTAATCGCGAAAGAAGGGAGCGGTAAGACGATTTCTGGGCAGAAAAGAATACAAGAGCAGGGCCCGGCCCACGAGATTGCTCAGACTGGTGAACTTGTAGGCAGACACTTGGGCTTTTCCGTCTGGATAATAAAGGCCACAGCCGCCAACGCCAACCTCGGCATGTGAATCCATAAAGCGCAGGATACGATCATGCGTGCCGTAAGTTATCTCCGAGTCGGGATTCAGGAAGAAGAAGTATCTACCTGTTGCGATTTCTGCACCTTGATTGCAGGCCTTGGCGAAGCCCACATTCTCTTGATTCTCCACCAGCACTACCTCAGGATGTTTCTCCTTCAGCATCGAAACGCTGCCATCCCAGGAGTCGTTGTCGACGACTATGATCTCCGGTTCCTCCGGCGGCTCATCCCGTGTTATGGACTGAAGACACTTATCCAGCCAGTCCCTGCTTTTGTAATTCACTATGATGATTGATAGGTCCATGTCTGTCCCCGGGTTCCCCTAGAGATCAATACCATGACCCCGGCCATGGTGAAAGCCAAATAGAAATTGTTATCTACGGTTGCGAATTGGTGATTGGTGAAGCTGATTACCAACTGCTCAACAGAATTCGCCATGAAACCGTACGCCAAACCTTTGGAATAGCTGTCCTCAATCATCCTGCTTCCCCGGAGACCCTCCCTGAAAAAAACATAATATATCCAGAGGAAGGAGAAAAGTCCAATCAATCCCATCTTCATGGTAATCATCATATAGAACTGATGAATGCCCCACTCTTCAAATCTTCTGTGCCTAGCCGGATTAATTATGTTGAAGGTAGATCCTACGCCATGGCCCAGGATCGGACTTTCCTTGATCTTGTTCCAAGAGACCTTGTATTCTATCAGCCTAGCCACGTTGGATCCCGTCTCAGGGCTGAACTTGGTGGAGAAGCTCGATTTAAATCTGTGGCTTATCTGGGAAAAGACGCTGACCCCAGGAAGAAAGGCTTGCGAGATGAACATCACCATAACAAACGCGGCAATGGATAGCCCCACCCCTCCAACGAATCGAAGAGCTCGATGCCTAAATGGCTGGTCTGAGTTGGCTATGCATATCCCATAGGAGAACAGGAGGGCTACCAGAAATCCCAGCCAGTAACCGCGGGTGAAAGAAAACACGAGATGGAGAACAAGGGGGAGAGCCAACAAGATATATTTCGCCTTTTGCGATCTCTCTCTGGCATAGAAGGATAGGTTGAGCAGAACCAGAGCTATCAAACTCGGAAAAGTTCCGAACAGGTAGCCTCCTATTCGGTGCCCAACTTGGAAGTAATTCCAGAGGCCCACCAGAGCGTGATAATATGCCACCACTACCAAGAACTGAAAGAACTTTTTGATTGTCTCCTCGCTGTCCCATATGGTTATCATAAAAAACACTGACCCAAAACCCAGATAAGCCACGTACTCTGTGCCCACCCATTTAACCGGATTGGAAAGCAGAAGACCTCTGATGGCTTGGATGGACGCTAATCCCAAAAAGACGGCCATTGGCAGATTGAGGTTGGTTTTCTTTATTTCAAACTGGTTCAGACAGAATCTGAAATAGAAGAACAGGCAAACTGAGACAAACATGAGAACCAACGCCGTCATCATCATGGCGGAGAGGGAACCGTGAAAATAGATGACTCTGGTGCTGAAGGCAATCATTATTAACAGGGGCAATTTTACGTCTAGGAAGCCCAGCGCAAGAAACACAACCACCCCCCCCAGAATAAGGGCTTCTGTATGTGGCAACAAAAGCATACTGAGAATAAGGAGCAATTCAAGCAGGATAAAGAAGCGCAAATAGCTCCCTGATGACTTAGGAATTGCCAGACTTGGGCTTGACAAAGTACTTTCCTCTGATTCTCAAAAGCATCTTGGACCTCGGCTGGCCTTCTATAGCGACGGCAAAGCATGTCGCAGAAGCAGGTTTGCTGAATCCTTGAAGCGTAACTATAGATTCATTCGATACTTATCCGATCCGCCGCGGCAATAGTAAAATGTATTTTCCTCCTGTCACGCCATGATGAGATTTCACCTCCGGTTCAAAATCGCCCTCTCGAAACTGTCCGTGGCCTTATCCCAGGTAAACTTCTGAATTTGTTCATAGCCAGCCTCAGCGAGCCTCACTCGTAAGTCTTCGTCTTCGAGCAAACGCATGATATTCTCAGCCAGCGCCTGTGGGTCTCCGGGTGGAGAGAGAAGAGCGTTGACCTCGTGCACAGCATACTCACGTATCCCTCCACAATCTGTTGAGACCACTGCGCATCCGCAAGCCATAGCTTCTGCAGGGGGGAATGCGAAACCTTCGGCATGGCTGGAACAAAGAAAAATCTTGGATTGGTTAAATATCCGGAGCAGTTGTTCTTCTGAGACATTCTTCCTGAATACCATCCAAGATGGAATTGCTCTTCGGGGTGAAGCCGGACCAAAAAGAACTACATTCAAGTCCGGATGGTGAGCTCTGCAAATCTCCAAGGCACGAATTCCGTCTTGTGGGGCCTTGTAACTTCCTAGTGAATACATCATGCTGACTCTATTCTCTCTTGAGTTCAAATCCTGGGTGAGTCTGTATCTTCTCTGATCCACCCCCAGAGGTACGACGGTCAAGTTGTTTTCTTGCAGAGTAGCCTGATGGACCTTGTCATAAAGCCAAGAAGAAATGGCTATTTTCCTGAATGGTGCACGCCAGGTAGCTTCTAACCTGTCTTTGGGGCCTAACCAGGGGTAAAAGTCCATAACCAGGTAAAACTTCCGGCCCTTAGAAAGCGAATACTCGGCCACATGTTCAGCCGTTCTCCAAGCCGTACAAATTATCACATCGCCGTCGGGTATATTTTCTTCTCTCAGTGTAGGAACGATTAGAATGTTAACTTGTGGTGATACTCTAAACCACTTGACCTTATCCTTTCTGAAAGTGTGTTTTGCCATCTTTAGAACATACTTTTTTACCCTCTGTTTCAGTCTCGCCTCGCCAGGAGAGAGCAAGAGGGGATGAACGACGTTGACCAAGTGGCCTCTCTCGGACAGCCGATTTGCATATTCATACACTACCTTGAAACCACCTAAGGGTTTAAGAATGGACCAAGCAGGCAGTACAAACGTTATAATCATCTTATTCGCCAAAGAGTGAACAAATTCTATGGGCTAGTTTTGGCTTGAAGTAAACTGTCAGCGGCTGTATTTCCCCCAGTTTTAAATAGCCCACTTTTATTATGAAAATGGCGTATGAGACCCAGAAGACGACAAGTTCAAAGCCAAGCCAACTCAGCATGCCCCTTCTGGTGGAAGAAAAAGCAAGATATTTCAGATACAAACCGGGGATGAAGGCAATTAGAGCTGAAAGCCCTGAAGCGAGAAGCGGTGTAAAGTAAGCTCTTCGTGCTAATTCCTTGAAGCTTTCGCCGAGCATCTTGTGAAAAGTAATCAAAAAATAAAGAGCAGCTGTCACCGCCGTGGTGAGCACGCTTATAAGAACGCCTTTGAATCCGAGTATCTGAATCAAAACGACACTCAAAACAAGTTGCATGACCAGCGTGAGCACAGCATACCTAGTCTCATATTCCGGTTTTCCTATTCCTCTCACCATGGAAGTACCCATGCCGGTCAGCACATTTAATCCATACCCAATCACCAGGATCTGAAAACCCAGAACAGCCAGGTTGAACTCATCTCCCACCCATAAGTCGAACAGCTCGCGTGCCACGATAATAGAAAAAAAGATCAGTGGAAAGACCATCAGGCTGATGTATTTAGAACCCCGATAGTACAGCTGTATCAGTCGCTCCCTATCGTCGCCCGCCTCCAGTTCGGACACTGCCGGCACCAGTGCTGTCAGAAGGAGCATGGGAAACGTACGTGCCGCGTTGGCTGCCTTCTGTCCCAACTCGTAGAAAGTCACAAAGCTCAAGCCCAGAAAGTGGCTTAGAATTATCTTGTCCGCTTGAGTGTGAACCATGACTGCAAAGCTGCATATCTGCATCTTTATGCCGAAGCTGAACAGCTTCTTGAAAATATCGTTTCTTACTCTTGACCAGCCGATTCGAATGAAAGGAATCTGTCTGTGGGAGAAATAGATATTGAGCAGAACGGTGATGAAGGTGACGATTCCATAGTTTATAACCAGACCCTGGATGCCAAATCCCTTCTCTAGGAAGTAGAAAGTTCCAGCCACGTTGAAGAAGGAGGCAAAAATCAGGATTCTGTTCTGGACGTCCATTCGCTGAAGCCCTACCAGAACCGCCTCGAAAATGTTGAAGGTATTGTTAAGGGAAAACACGAGAACCATCCCCAAGATAGCAAACATGGATTCTGCGTAGATAGAAGTAGGAATCTTGAGGAGGGAGATGATGTGGCTCCTCAGGACCACCGTTAATCCAACGATCAGGATGGAAAGCCCCAGATAGAATAGCAGCCCGCAGTTGACGACAGCGTTTATCGCTTCCTGGTCCTTCTTGGTGTGATATTCTGCAATGTACTTGGCGAAGGAGGTCCTGACGCCGAAATCCAACAGGCCCAGGCAGTTCGCCACCACGAACACCAGGGACCAAACGGCAAAAACCTGCACCCCTAGCTTGTGCAGAATATATGGGGTGAGCAGCAGAAGGACCAGCATCTGCCATATTCTGCCGATTGAATTGTAAATCGTGTTTCTTACTATTTTCTTGGCAATGCTTTCCATGCTATTGTGCACGGTCCAATCTTGAATTTGAGATTACCCTGGCTATTCTCTTATGTGCGTTCTTTAATGTCAAGATTGTTTTCTTCTTTGGTGTAGAGAGGAAGCTGTATTTCGCTATGACCCTTTTGGTAACCATATTAACGTCCAATCCTACCACCCGATTCCATCCATCTATCAAAGTCTCCACCCATTCGGTCTCTTCTCTCAACGTCAGACAGGGGGTTTTCAAGAAGAAAGCTTCCTTTTGCACTCCGCCGGAATCGGTCAAGACACACCGGGCGTTCTTCTCCAACACCAACATATCCAGGTAGCTCACCGGATCGATTAACATAAGTTCATTTTTTGAGAGCATCCTGTCCAGAAGCCCGAACTCCGTCAGCCTCTTTCTGGTTCGGGGGTGAATGGGGAAGACCACTTTCTTGTCCAGATTAGTCACGATCCCGGTAATTTTCTTCAGGTTGCCTTTGTCATCTGTGTTCTCAGCCCGGTGAACAGTAACCAAATAGAATTCTCTCTTCTTCAGGCTCAACCTCTTCATAATCTTTGACTTTTTCTCCGCCACCGCCAGATTTCCCTTGAGCGAATCGTACATCACGTCACCCACCAGATGAACCCCCTTTGTTATTCCCTCCCGCTTTAGATTCTTAACCGAGGTGGGGGTGGGACAGAAGAGCAGAGAGCTTACATGATCGGTCAACACCCGATTGATCTCCTCGGGCATGGATTTTACAAAACTCCGCAGGCCCGCCTCCACATGAGCTACCGGAATCCTATGTTTAGCCGCAGCCAGGGCTCCGGCCAGGGTGGAGTTGGTGTCTCCGTACACTATGGCCAGATCCGGCTTCTCGAATAGAAGAACCTCCTCGATTCCTGCGAGCATGCGGCCGGTCTGTGCCCCATGTTCGGGTGAACCTATCCCCAGATTGTAGTCCGGTCTTGGAATGGAGAGTTCGGAGAAAAAAACCCGGGACAACTCATAATCGTAGTGCTGTCCGGTGTGAACTACGATCTCCCTGTGCTTTTTTCGCAGTTCCTTAGACAGAGGGGAGAGTTTTATGAATTGGGGGCGAGCCCCAACTACTGAGACAATATTCATCGCTTATCGCGCGATCAGCCACAGACCGCATTCCGACTATCTCAAGACCAACAGTCTACCACCTTCTTACTTTTCTGTCAAACCGTATTTCCCAGAACATGGGATTGATTGGCGAACGGTCAATCCTGACGCTCAATTCGTCTTCACACCAGCTACACTGCTTTTCCTATGGTTTCAATCACGAAGTTCTGCTCTTTTTCGGTGAGCTCGGGATAAACGGGAATCGAGACAACCTCCCGAGCCTTCTCTTCGGTCACCGGAAGGTCGCCTTCTTCGTATCCCAGGGACTTGTAGCACTCCTGCAGATGCAGTGGTACGGGATAGTAAACGTCGTGCCCTATTTCATTCCCCTTGAGAATCTCACGTAGCCGGTCCCTGTTTTTCACGGCGATGGTGTACTGATTATATATATGGAAATTGAAATCTTCCTCCTTGGGGGTGATGATATCCAGGTCTTTGAAGGCGGCGTTGTACACATCCGCATGTTCTCTTCTTTTCTTCGTCCATGCGTCGAGATATTTCAATTTCACGCTGAGGATGGCAGCCTGAAGCGTATCCAGTCTGCTGTTGTAGCCGACGATGGAATGGTAATATTTCGGCTTGGAGCCGTGCACTCTCAGTATTCTCACCAGATCAGCCATCTCCGGATCATTGGTCACCACCATTCCCCCGTCTCCAGCTCCTCCCAAGTTCTTGCTGGGGAAAAAGGAGAAGCAGCCAAAATCGCTCAAACTCCCGGCTTTCTTTCCCTTGTACTCAGATCCGATGGCCTGGGCGGCATCCTCGACCACCTTCAGATTATGCTTCTTGGCGATTTCCATGATCGGATCCATGTCCGCGCACTGGCCAAAGAGATGGACCGGCATGATAGCCTCGGTCTTGGGGGTGATCTTCTCCTCGATCCTATCCGGCGCTATATTGTAATTATCGGGGTCGATATCCACGTACACCGGGATGGCGCCCAGCCGGGTGATGACTCCGGCCGTGGCGAAAAAGGAGAAGCCAGTGGTGATGACCTCGTCCCCCGGTCCCACCCCGCAGGCTCTCAAGGACAACAGCAAAGCATCGGTTCCCGAGGCGACTCCGACGGCGAATTTTGTCCCGCAATAATCCGCAACTTTATCCTCGAAATCCTTCACGTCTGGACCCAGGATGAACCTGGTATGAGAGAGAACGGAAAAAACCGCCTGATCCAGTTCTTCCTTTATAGAAGCATATTGTCTTTTCAAATCCAAAAACGGAACGTTCATCTATTCCTCCCGCAAGTTTTCGTTCAACCTCGAATTCGGCAAAACAGATTGCAACAGCCCCGAAAAGCTTGGGATCTGGCTTATTCGGCTATTGATTCTCCAGAAGTTGATCCTCGGGCACGTCTCTCCACACCTTGGCTGGCACGCCCAGGACTATCTTCTTGGATGGAGTGTCTCTGGTCACCACGGCCCCGGCGGCAACCTGCGAGTCCTCACCGATCACCTTTCCGGGAAGGATGGTGGCGTTTAGCCCGATCCTGCCACCCTTCCTGACGGTCACGCCCTTGAAGTGTTTGAATCTCTCCTCGCTGCGGGCCATGTAGTTGTCGTTGCTGGTGGCCACGCAGGGGGCGATGAAGCAATGATCCGCCAGCTCAGAATAGGCAGTGATATAGACATTCGTTTCCAACTTGCAACGTGAGCCCACCTTGCAGAAATTCTCAATGGCCACCCCCCTGCCCACGATGGTGAAGTCTCCCACACTGACATTCTCTCTGATGGTGGCCAGATCAGCCACTAAAATCTTCTCACCCAGGGTAGCGCCGGCATAAATCACCACCGATGTGCCGATCAGACAGTTGTCTCCGATCTTTGCCGGGGGAAGCTGTTGCTCCTTGGTGGTGACGGAGATGGCCGCCTTCATGGGGTGCTTCCCTATCACCGTGTTATCGTCGATTCTGACCGAATCACCGATCTGGGTCTCAGGGTATATGGTGACGTTGTTTCCGATGATGCAGCCTTTCCCGATCCTGGCATCCTTCTCGATAACCGAATATCTGCCTACTTTGGTCCCCTCCCCAATCTCAGCGGATTTGTCAATCAAGTTCTCCATGTCTCAACTCCTCTGACATGTTTACTGCAATTCGCCAAAGAGAGATTACTCGACTTTGACGGGAGCGCCGCCCATCTTTAATGATCTCTGAGCAGCATCCAAAACTTTTGATACCCGCAGGCCATCCCTGCCGTCGCTTCGCGGGGCCTTGCGGCTTTTAACGCTCTCGATGAAATGCTCACATTCCGCCCTCAAAGGCTCCGTGGCCGGGATTCGGGGAATCACCACGTCGCCGAACCTGAGGCTCAAGTATTCCCCGTAAGTGCTGTAATCCTGCTTGGTCTCCACGCCCTTGTCGTAGATCCAGATCTTCTCCGCCGAGCGGGTGTCGTCGAAGACCGCCATCTTCTTGTCTCCCACGATGGTGAGCTTTCTGTCCTTGTGAGGATCCAGCCAGCTCACGTGCACGTGAGCCATGACCCCGTCAGCGAAATGCATGGTCATGAATACCACGTCCTCGACGGCTTTGTCCTTTTGCAGATAGCATTCGCCGGTGGCGGTGACCGTAACGGGGTCCTTGTCCAGCAGAAACAGGATCATGGAGATGTCGTGAGGAGCGAAGCTCCACAGGGCATTCTCGATGTCGCGCACTTTTCCCAAGTTCACCCGGGTGGAATAAAGGTAATAGATTCTGCCCAATTCTCCCTTGTCGATATATTCCTTCAGCTTCAATGTGGCAGCGTGATACTCCATGATATGCCCCACCATCAATATCTTCTTTTTCTCTTCCGCCAGCCTTACCAATTCCTCTCCCTGTTTCACCTCCAGCACCAACGGTTTTTCCACAAATACGTCCTTATCCGCCAGAATCGCCGCCTTGCATAATTCGAAGTGTGTGGCCGGAGGGGTGGAGATCACCACCGCGTCCAAGTTGGGATTTTCTATGATCTCCTTGTGATCCTGCGTAAACTTTATCCCCGGATAGCAGGGGCAAAGTCTCTCTATCTGCTTTGGGCTTTCGTCACAGCACGTGAGAAGCGTGCACCCGGGCAGGTTGGCAAAATTCCTGAGCAGGTTTTTGCCCCAAGCTCCACAACCTATAAGACCTAACTTGACCATATCTTACCTTTCAAGAAGATTATTTGTTAAACAACTTGTCGTCTATCGGTGGCGAAGCCGGTAGCGAAACTCGATTTCCGAAGTTTGACGCTTGAAATTCTTCATCCCTTTCATCTGTTGGGAATTTTCCAGCTTCTATCTCCGAGCTTCAAGCCTCGAAACTATTTCGCCACCGTTAAACGAGCCTCGAAAGACTATTTTTC
>JBAUFO010000226.1:0-28272 GCA_049679185.1 Candidatus Zixiibacteriota bacterium | reverse complement strand
GTTAGGTTCTGGACTGCTTACACAGGCTGTTGACAGAACCAATGAAAGATAGGGGTTATTTCAGAAGCAGCATCTTTTTCGTGGCCATGTACTCGCCCGCGGCAAGCCGGTAGAAATATATCCCGCTGGACACCTCTTTGCCCCGGTCATCCTTCCCGTCCCACGCAACCTGATAACTTCCCAGCTCCAGCTCCTCATCCACCAGCGTCCTTACCCCCTGCCCCAGGATGTTATAGACTTGGAGGGTGGTGCGGAGGGGACCATGAACCGTGAATTGTGAACCGTGAACCGCGAAGCTAATCGTGGTCGTGGGGTTGAAGGGATTGGGGTAATTCTGGTGCAGGCTGAACTGCGTCGGTACGGAGGCAGGCTCCTCCTCCACCGACGTGGGCTTGAAGTTCACCTCTATGTCATCGATGTACCAGCCATCGCCTGCGCCGGTCCAATCGGAGATCAGGTGGAATCTGAATCTGACGTTCGATTGTCCGGCATAAGCATCCAGGGGCAGATTCACCTGGGACCATTCGAAATCGATTTCGACAAACTCAGCCAGTCTCTCCCACCCCTTGCCCCCGTTCGTGTTTATCTCCACGAAACCGGTGTCGTACAGCCAGAAATGGTATCGGTGCCAGAATGATAACTGCGGGCTAGCGATGTCGGAGAGATCAAACGTCTCCTTGAGCTCCGCCCAACTGTCGGAGAAGTTCTCATAGTCTTCTAAGGGACTGTCGGTCAGGCCAAAGTTCCCGCTTCGGGGGGATACTGAGCTCCAGTTCCAAGTGTTATTGGTTCCCCCGGTCTCCCAAAGGGAGAATCCATCTTCAAAATCGAAAATGATAAAATCGGTGGCTACGAAAAACTTGAGCTTGAAGCGGGGAGCGGCGAGGGGGTAATTCACCACGTTATAGAAGCTGTCCTGAGCAGACAGATAGTACTGCAGCACACTTCCTGCGCTTTGGGCCGGAATCTCGGCTTCGTATTGATTCAATCCCAAGGGCTGAAGGATTTCTTTGGAGAAAGGAGACAGGGTGTCTGAGCGCCAGAAGAAAAAGAGCGAATCCTCGATAAGCCCGTTTCCCGGAGTGATGGTCGCCGACATGGTATACGGATTCAACGTGTCGGCGCTGAAGAGAGGCGGATCGTGGAGTATGGCCAGTGCTCCGGATGGATTGTAGTTCAAAGCGGCGAAGAGGTTCAGCAGACCCCAGCCGTAGGTGCTGTCGGGTGAGGAGGCGTTGTTGGCGGTCATCATCAGGGCTTCTCTTGCCTGCATGGCAGTCCAGTCCGGATGGGCCGAGATGAGGGCCGCGGCGCATCCTCCCACCAGGGGCGTCGAGAGTGAGGTCCCGCCGACCCCGCCATAATCATCGACAGCGTAGGGTAGGGCACAATGGGTTGCCACTCCCCTGGCGACAACCTCGGGTTTTATGCGACCATCGTAAGTGGGACCGCGCGAGCTGAAGCCCGCTATCACCCCAAATCCGTCCACCGCACCGCAGGCCAAGATACTGTCGGCATCGGCCGGCGCGTCCAGGGTGCGGTATCCCGGACCTTCGTTTCCCATGGCATTACAGACCACGATCCCGCGGCTGGCCGCCATGTCTGCCGCCACCGTGGTAACGCAGGTGTTCCCGTCGTAATCCGACGCTACGTACCAATCCGAGTAGGCCAATGAACTGGACATAACTTCCGCCCCTATACTGTCCGCCCACTCCAGACCAGCTACCCAGTAGTCTTCCTCAATGGGTTCCTCCTCAGAGGTGTCCTCGGTCTTCGCCAGAACGAACTTGGCCTTATAGGCGGGACCATAAAGCTCCCCGTCATACTCCCCGCCCAGAGCCGACCAGCAGTAGGTACCGTGATTGTGTTGACCTGAAGGATCTCCGCCCTCATTCTCAGTGTTGCCATCATCGTTGATGAAATCCCACTCCGCCAGGACTCTGCCCTCAGAGAAAGCAGATAAAAATGCTTCGTGGTCTTTCCTGTAGCCGGTATCCAGCATGCCCACGATCACGTTTTGCCCCATAAAGCCCATGTCGTGAACGATGGGAACGTTGATCTGATCAAGCTGGGGCAATGAAGGTCCGTAGTTTCTGCCATAGCCGGCAATATCTCCTTGCCGATAAAGTTCACCCCGCAGCGGCTCGATTTCTAACGGTCTTCTTTTGAAGCTAACTACTTTTTTGATCTGTTTCACGAAGGTAAGCTTGGCGATCTCTTCGATCCTGCCCGCCTGGATCTGGATGCTTATGGCATTCAGCCATCTGGACCTGTGCTGCAATTCTCCACCCACCTTCAAAACCTCGTCCACGTAACCCTGATTAACCGGAAGGTCCAGAAAATCTACTTTCACCCTGTTCTTTGACCTTCTCTTCAGAGCAGCGCCGGTAAGCGAGCTTTTGAACATTCCCTTTGCCAGTCGATACTGCTCTTGAGAGAAGACGCCTTTATCCGTGAAAAAGACCCAGACCTTGATGTTGTCCTCCGGGGAACGTTCAGCAATGAAGCGTGAAAGAGACGGAGAGATAACGGGAGATTCCCTCGGTGAGACAAGAGACGGTGGTGATTGCTGATCCTCCTCCAACATATCGGTTGATTGGGCATTCAGAAAATAGGGAGAGACCAACAAGAACAAAACTGTGAGTGCTAAGAGAAAAGGTCTTTTAGAAGAATCTAACATAGTGGCTTAGATCTTTATCACGGGAACTGAATCTGTCCCGGGTCATGAAGCCATAGGTTAGCTCAAGTTGGCAGTCTCATCAGATTCGGAGAGTAAGCTCCCAGGTAAAATCTAAATGTAAGCATTCAAAGACTAATGTCAACGGCCGATTCGAAAGCTCCCAGCATCTTCGACGCGCGGGTCAAAACCCGTCAATCCTCAGGATAGAATACGCAGAATGTACCTTTCGAGCTTGCCCGGACGAAGGGGAGTCGCGAATTAGACAACCCTTTTAGAGAGACCGACCTGGAAAGCCGGATGGGCTAAAACTACGAGGATCTCTTTTGGGGGTCGTCGAACTTAAGATCGAGGGAATTCTTTAGGGGAGGAAGGTCCATCATCCCGTTCAGCGCGCGATTCTCAATTTCGGGAACCCAACTCAAGGCGAACCCCAGTTTCCTTTTGTAGGCCAACGCCAGGTTTCGATCCGGTTCCACTTCCTTCTGGCACAGGGAATTCTCGTTCATCTGGTAGATCAACAGAGAGCTGCTGCTCAATACATTGAGCTTCTGATTCTGGAAGGCCTTGTCGTTCGCCTGGATGAAGCGCAACAGGGCCAAAAGGCTCTTATATTCCAGTTCGTAATGAGACCCAAAATCACGCGTCTTGAAAAGAACGCCCAGGTCAGGAATGGCAAAGCTGATCAATCCGTTTTGCTTCTTCTCCTTGTCCCTCAGGAGCGTCTTCACGCTGACAAAACACTTCATTGTGGGCCGTACAGAGATCTTCTCCATGCTTCCTTTCTCCCTTTTGCCTCAACTCTAAAGCAAAAATTATGCCCTGCCTCTATAGGGGCCCAACCCGCCGGACGACCGAACCAAAGGAGCGGCAGCTGGATTAACATGGCTCAAATCAACAGGATGGCTGGGGCAACTATTTGAGGTAAGTGTGTCCCTCGCAGAAGGGTCGAAACAGGAACATGCAATCTTTTTCACATAGACTGCAAGGAGGAGCTACAACCCGGGTGACGAGAGGCTTGAGGCAGATTCGAACCGGACGGACGTCGACTTCGGGTTCCTCAGGAAGGAGTCGGCGTAAAGTTGCCTATCAATCAAGTCTTCCGGCTCTTCTTCACGTGGGGGATGAGACCACCGTCTTTTAGAATTCCCATCAGGAATTCCGGTAAGGGGGGGAAGGCGAATTTTTGATCTTGCGAGGTTATTATCTCGCCGCTGGCGAAGTTGATGGTGATGGTCTCACCTGATTGGATCTTACCCGGTGCTTCCCCGGACTGAACCAGAGCCAGCCCCTGATTGATGGCGTTTCTGAAAAAAATGCGGGAGAAGGATTTTGCCACGATACAAGCTATTCCGGCATATTTCAGACAAGTCGCTGCCTGTTCCCGGGAGCTGCCGCATCCGAAATTGGCTCCTGCTACGATTATGTCGCCCTTTTGGACTTTTTTGGGAAATTCAGGATCGTAGCCCTCCAGGGCGTGCAAGGCCATCTCCGGCGCATCTATTATGGGAAGGTATTTTCCCGGATAGATCACGTCCGTATCGACGTTATCGCCTAATTTCCACACCCGACCGGTTATGTGTTCCATGGCAATCCCTCAGGGATAAATGTTCATGTCATTGCGCGCGATAGCGAAGTCCCGCATTCTGCGGGACTTCGTCGCTTACGCTCCTCGCAATCACAGGCTACTCTAAGGTCATTGCGAGTCCCCCGTCCGGGGGACGAAGCAATCTCCAGAGTTTTGAACCTCCCAGTTCTTGTTTTGAGCTTACTGTCATCCTGCCAACGGTCTCGGATCCGCGGTCTCCCCTTCGTACGCTGAGTTGCGGGCTAAGGAAACGCCGCAACAACGAGTAGCTCTGGTCGCCTCGAGTCAACAGGCAACCGCTCACATTTTCGAAAAAAGAATGACTATCTTATTCTTTAGATCCTCCCTATCAGCAAAACTGAACACTATGTCGCTCCTATCATCGTTATCTAGGTCAATTATCTCATTGCGCCCGGGCGGAATCTCTATGCCCATTTCATATTGGGGCTTCTTTGCGAAGAAATCTCCCTTTCTGCCTAAGAAGAATCTCAAAATGTTGTCTCCAGCGGCAAAGAACAAATCGTTCAAGCCATCCCCATCAAAATCCCCGGAGAGGTCAACCTCCTGGTTGTCCGAGTTGTCTGAGCCACCAAGTGATACTTTGATGCTTAACCCCATTTCCCGGTCGGGCTTCTTTGGATAGAGATCGCCTGCTGTTAGGCTGCGGATGTATAAACTGAATTTAAAGCTCTTTGTCAGCAAGACCTTTACCATGGAACCTATGTTGATACCCCAGCTGGCCATAATCATCTCTTTCTTACCATCTTTGTCTAAATCGTAGAACGAAACTTCCGATGCCTCTTTTTCGGACGAGATAATTTGATGCGGCGAATCGAGACGGAATCCCGCTGATCCTTCACCCATACATATGCGTGTTTTGCTCTTTACCCCTTTCTCCAAGTCTCCTCCGGATTCATTCAGAACCAAATCGATTATCCCATCTCCATTAAGATCCTCAATCTGGAAATCTTGTTTTTCCCCCTCCGCCTTTGATCTCCAGGCAATCACCTCATCAGCCTCCTCTTGAAAAAGAGCGCCCCCTTTTGAGAGAAAAACATAAATCTTCTCTTCCCCCAACATGAGTATGTCCTCATCATTGTCCATATTGTAGTCGGCAAATATCAAACCCGGTATCCTGTAAGAGAAGCGAATTGATCCTCTGTCTTGATCTGACTTGCCGGGGCTACTGTTAAGGGAAATGTCCGGCTTGAATCTCAATTTACCCTGGTGGACGAATTCTCCAACCCCTTCTCTTGCCCAGACACCATATCCGTTCATTTGGGGAACTATAACAAGCTGATCTCCATCCTCAAGATCAGGGCAAAAGTCCCATATCATAACTTCCTCTTCTGGTGAGACGAAAAAACTCTCAGCTGAAAATAACAAAGAAGGTGCCTTATTGAAGGAGCCTTCACCCAAAGAATAATAATAGACGCCATCCCCCGCCAAGAAGAGCAGCTCTTTTTTGGTATCTCCATCGATATCTTCTAAATCTACAACCGAAGCTTCTCTATCCAACTCGAAAGCCTGATCAGGAATGGTGTCGAAGCCTGAATCTGTTTGCTGCTTGAAAAGGCCAACCATCCTTTTGGATTCTTCGTTCTCACCCTCCAGGTAGAAAACGAGCACATCGACTAAGCCGTCACCGTCTAAGTCCTCACAGGTTTTCTCAATGATCTCTCCATTTACCTTTAGGTTTTGCCTTTTGAAACGATAATCTTCATCCGCCCATGGCTGGCCAGAGCTAAAACACAAAAGGAGAACGGTTGAGAATAGATAAAGCGATCTATTCATCTTACTTAGCTCCCTTTTGAAAAATGTTTTGTGTTGTGTCAGGAGTAGAGCTTCTGACGCAACTATTCACTCTCTCGGACCGGCAATCTCCCCCTTGATGGCCGTGGCCGCGGCCACAGCCGGACTGGCCAAATACACCTCGGACTCAGTCGATCCCATCCTTCCCTTAAAGTTCCGGTTGGTGGTGGCTAAACATCTCTCCCCTGCCGCCAGGATCCCCTCGTGCGCCCCCAGGCAGGGTCCGCAGCCGGGATTCAGTATCACTGCCCCTGCTTCTAGGAAAGTCCTCAGATATCCTTTTTTCATGGCTTGCGAGTAAATGGTTCTGGTCGCAGGCAAAACAAGCATTCTCACGTCCGGATGAACCTTTTTACCCTTCAACATCTTTGCCGCCACCTCTAAGTCGTCCAGCCTGCCATTGGTGCAGGAGCCCAATACCACCTGATCAATTTTTATTCCTTTCACCTCGCTCACCGGTTTCACCTTATCCACATTGTGAGGACATGCAACCTGGGGCTCGAGACGGCTCACGTCGAACTCATATTCCTTTTCGAAAATCGCATTGCGGTCGGTAAAGAGCGGTTCGTGCTTTTGGCTGGCCACAGAGGATAGATACCTTTTGGTGATCTTGTCAAACGGAACCACGGCGAACTTTGCCCCCATCTCCATGGAGAGGTTGCACAATGTGAACCTCTCCGAGATAGACATCTTGCCTACTGTCTCTCCGTAATACTCGACCGACTTGTAGCTTGCCCCCTCCACGGTAAGCTCCCCGATGATGTAAAGAATCACGTCCTTGGCGTAGACGCCTTTAGGCATCTGTCCCCGAATCACTATCTTTATCGACTCCGGCACCTTAAGCCAGATTTTTCCGGTGGCCCACACCGCGGCCATCTCGGTGGCGCCTATGCCGGTGGACAGAGCGCCCAGGCAGCCATAGGAGGTTGTATGAGAGTCGGTCCCCACTGCCAGCTCACCCGGCACAATGTGAGCCTTCTCTATCACCACCTGATGACAGATCCCCTCCCTTATGTCATAAAAGTTCCTGATCTTCTGTTCCTTTACAAACTCCCGGATGGACTTGTGTGCTGTTGCGGTTTTCTCCGATTCCGCAGGAGCACGGTGATCCAGAGGGATGACGATTCTATTCGGATTCCAGACCTTCTCCTGCCCGATTTGCCTGAACTGCTTTATCACCAAGCCAGCGTTGTCGTGGCTCATGGCCAGATCCGGCTCCACATTTACGATCTCTCCCACCTGGGCTTGAGCCTTTCCAGACTTTTGGGCCAGAAGTTTCTGTGCCATGGTTTGCATCCCGGCGCCCTGCTCGACCAGGGTACGCCCTGATATTGAAACACCCGGCTGCCCGGCTAAGGCAAATTCCAACTGTTGGTGCTTAAGCATCCTGGGTTTCTCCATCAGGTTGTAGATTTTTCGCCATTTATAGAAGCCTGACTTGGAGATGCCCAATTCGGCCCCGGCCTTCTCGTCATTTCCGTGTGTTTCCCAAAGGTCCTTGATCCGCTCCTTGGGATATTTGGGCAGGGAATACCGTCCGATATTCTTCTTCCTTCGCCAGTAGGCCACCAGATACTCCGGTATCCCCCCCAAGGCCTCACCGATCTTCTTATCGGTCTTGTACTCGGCCTGCAGCCTGATCAGTTCCTCTTTCCTCGGTATCTTCATTCGGCCTTACTTCCTCAGGCGCCTGCGCCTCGCGGCGGCCGCCGTCTGCAGTTTTTTGAATTCCTTCTTCAAGAGCCTGTACGTGTCGGCCAGTCCGACAGACACCACCTTGGTTTCCGCAAAGATGGGCATGAAGTTGGTGTCACCCTGCCAGCGGGGGACGAGGTGCAGATGGATATGATCCCCCACTCCCGCTCCGGAGACTTTACCCAAGTTCATACCCAAGTTTATCCCCTTTGGCTTCAGCCCCGACTTGAGCGCTCTAACGCAAAGCTGCGCTGTTTTCCAGATTTCGGTTAGCTCCTCATCTCTTAGCTCCTCTAACCTGCCCACGTGACGAAAGGGAGCAATCATCAGGTGTCCGTTATTGTATGGATAGCGGTTGAGGATGACGAAGCATTTCTCCCCGCGAAAGAGAATTAAGTTTTTCCGATCCTGCTTCTCCCTTGAGGTCCGACAAAGGAAACAGCCGGGCTCTTTCTCGCAGAGGATGAACTTCTCACGCCAGGGCGCCCATAATCTCTCCAAGTAGACTCCTTTGTGCTAAGATTTCTTTCAACTGATCTAATATACAACAGGAGAAGTTCATTTTCAAGACTTTTCGCCAACTGGTTTGACTATACCCGTTTAACCTGAATCTGATACGACATCCCAACTTCCGGGAAAGTTTTTATTGACAAGCTTTGGCTTTTCTGATAAATTGACTGCCAGTCGGGTAGATGAGTTGTGATGTCGTGGATAGATCTCGTTCTAACCCTTTTCCGGGGGTGACGCTTTGAATTATGCAGTCATTTTAGCCGGCGGAAGAGGCGAAAGGTTCTGGCCTCTTTCCCGAACCCAGCATCCCAAACAGCTTTTGCACCTGATCTCCAAAAAGACCATGCTTCAGGAGACCATAGATCGCATCAAGGATTTTATCCCTGTGGAGAGAACCAAGGTGGTGACCGGCGAAAACATAAAGAAGGCAATTCTTAAACACGTGGATTACCTTAAAGAGGAAAATCTAATCGTCGAGCCTGCCATGAAGAACACCTGCGCGGCCGTCGGGGTGGCGGCCATCCATATTCGAAAAACCGACCCGGACGCCACCATGGTGGTCCTCTCCTCCGATCACATCATCAAACCCCGGGAGAAACTCTTGAAGATCTTAGAGGTGGGCACCAAGCTGGCCGAAGAGGGAGAGCATTTGATCACCATAGGCATTACCCCCACCCGGGCCGAGACGGCATACGGATACATCGAGTCTGCAGAGCTTTACGATAGCTTCGACGACATCCTAGTCTACATCATAAAGAAGTTCAAGGAAAAACCCTCCCGCATCGTGGCACAGGAGTACTATTACGATCGAAAACATCTCTGGAACAGCGGAATGTTCATCTGGTCGGTGTCGGCCATCCTCGAAGCATTGAAGAGGTTCATGCCCGACATGTATGCGGAACTGGATAACTACTCCAAGCACGTGGGCACCGACAACGAAGACGCAGCAAAAGAGGAACTTTACCAACGTCTGGAAAACATCTCCATAGACTTCGCCGTGTTGGAGAAGGCGGAGAACGCTCTGGTGATTAAGGGAGATATGGTTTGGGACGACATCGGATCGTGGCTGGCCTTAGACAGGATAAAGGACAAAGACCGGGGGCACAACGTTATCGTTGGAATGGCCCGGGCCATGAACACTTACGAGACCACCATCGTCAACGACTCAGACGGGATAATCGCAGCGCTGGGCGTGTCAGATCTGGTAATAGTAAAGACGGACGACATCGTCTTTGTGGCCCACAAGACCAGGGTGCAGGACGTAAGGGAGCTTCTTGCCGAATTTAGCCAGGATAAGGAGCTGGAGAAGTATTTATGAGAGCCAGGGGACTCTGTATCTGCCTTCTGTTCTGTCTCTTGGTTTTTACGGGCTGCGGCCTTCGACCCTTGAAAACCGCCGAAGAGGAACAGAGGACCAAAGCAGAGGACCAGTTCGATCCCCTGGGCTTTCCGCAGGATCGGGTGATCGTTACAGAAGAAGAGCCTCCGGGCAGAAGCAAGAAGGCTGCAGAGTTAAACAAGGATAACAACCTTACGTCGGAGGAATCACCTGAGACCGAGGTCCCCTTCCTGCAGAAGGTTCACCGGGTGCAGTTCTTCGCCACCAAATATCCGGATGAAGCCAAACAGGTGGCCGAATCGGTAGCGGATGAGCTTTCGGAGCAGACCTACATTGAATACAAGGCTCCCTACTACTGGGTAAGGGTAGGGGACTGCGAGACAAAGGAGGGGGCAGATTTTCTTCTGAGAAAGATAAAGAGATTAGGATACAGCCAAAGCTGGGTGGTGGAGGTGGAACTGGAGGTAGAACCTTAAACCGGTTTTTCAAAAAAACAAAATACAGGGACGTAATTTGTTAATCAAAACCAAAATGTTACCGGGCAACCAGGACGATCCCGACAAAAACGTCATATCAGATGCTGCCAGGGTGATAAAGGGCGGCGGCATAGTCTCGTTTCCCACCGAGACGGTTTATGCTCTGGGTGCTGACGCCTATAATGAGGAGATGGTGGCAAAGATCTACCGGATCAAAAGGAGGGATAGATCCAAGCCCATATCCGTCTTCCTAAAAGGAGCACAGCAAACCCGGAGGATAGTTGACTTTGTTAACCCGGACGCCGAAAAGCTCATGGAGAAATTCTGGCCCGGGCCTTTAACCCTGGTATTCAAATGCACCTCCTCCAAGCTGTCGGTAGTGCTGGCCAAGGGTGATAAGCTGGGCGTTCGGGTCTCTCCCAGCAATATGATTACACAGCTTCTGGACGAGACTGGGGTACCCATCACCGCCACCAGCGCCAATATCTCTGGAAAGAAAAGTTGTGTGGCGGCAAATAGAGTCTTCTATTTCTTCAACGGAAGGGTGGAGCTGATTATAGATGGAGGCAAGTCGAACGTCTTCCTTCCCTCCACCGTGCTGGACGTCTCCGGCGAAGACGCCTCCTTAATTCGGCTGGGGCACATACCGGTGGAGGAGATAAAAAAGGTGGTCCCAAACCTGAGGATTCCGGAGGAGGAAGAACCCAAGGACGACTGCAAACCAGAGGTGAAAGTGGGAGCGGTTTCCGAAGAGCCCCAAAATGAAACTGATCAGACTCAGACCAGCACCGTGAGTTGATCAAAAAACAGAGGTTGTTTTGTAATGAAAGAGTTCGTCAAGAAATGGATCAAGGCCATACGAGCTCCGTTTTTCACCGCCAGTGCCATCCCGGTTTTGGTTGGAACCGCCTTGGCCTGGAACATGACCGGGAAATTCAGCCTGTATAAGTTCATCCTGGTGCTGGTGGGCGTTCCCCTCTTCAACGCAGGAACGAACTTGGCCAACGACTATTACGATCACAAGACCGGAAACGACGATATCAACACCAGCCTCACGCCTTTTTCCGGAGGAAGCCGGGTAATTCAAAACGGAGTGATTCCGGCGAAGCACATGTTGATCGGTTCGTTTTTGTTCTTCGGCCTTGGTTCCGTCATAGGGCTCTATTTGAACGCGATCACCCCGGGGAATCTGGTCTTATACCTGGGCATATTCGGGCTTTTGAGCGGCTTTCTCTATACCGCCACCCCGGTGCTCATCGGGTATCGGGGCGTGGGCGAGCTTGTGGTCGGCTTGAATCTGGGCACGCTAACCATAATCGGATCCTACTTCGTCCAAGCGCACAGCGTAAGTTGGCCTGTCTTCTGGATGTCGCTTCCCATCGGCTTTCTGGTAGCTGCCATTCTGTATATCAACCAATTCCCGGATTATGAGGCGGACAAGGCAGTAGACAAAAAGCACCTGGTGGTGAGGTTAGGGAAGAGAAAGGCGGTTTACGGTTACTATCTCTTAATCGCTGCCACCTATCTGGTGATAGTCGGAAGCGTGCTCTTCAGAATGGTGACTCCATTCGCTTTGGTTTCCTTCTTGACACTTCCTTTGGCCATCGGCGCTGTCAGGACGCTGAAATCAAACTACGACAAGATAGCAGAACTTATCCCTGCGCAGGCCAAAACCATCCAGACACATCTCTTTACCGGCCTTCTTTTGACCTTGGGACTGATCGTGGGAAGGGTGATCTGAAATGCAGGTGGCGTTAGGGTCGTTGTAATCCTGACGCAACCAGATTCCTTCACAGTTGCATCGGGACTTTGTCCTGGACGCCCAGACGGGCCGGTATGGGGGTTTCCGTAGTCCCGATGCCTCAACCCTCCCTTCTGGATCCTCTGATCTCCACCAGAAACACGTTCACAAGTTTCGTATGAATCATAATGGTAATTTGGCAAGAAAAAGCTACAAAATTGTCATGCTGAGCGCAGCGAAGCATCTGGCTTTGGATTCTTCTTCCCGTCTGTGGCGGGACTCAGAATGACAAAAGGACAACGTTCGACCTTTTTTGATTTCTTATGCTTGATTTAGTTCTTCTTCACCCTCCCAGCATATATGACTTTCGGAAACGTTCCGTGATGTGGGGGCCGATTAGCGATGTGATCCCCTCCACCCCGGTCTTTGACATGTTTCCTCTCGGCTTTGTAAGCCTGTCTCACTATCTGACCAGGCAGGGGTTCAACGTACGGATAATAAACGTCGCCCACAAGATGCTCTCTAATCCGCGTTATGACGCAGAAAGAGAGATAAAGAAGCTGAAGGTCTCTGCCTTTGGCATCGATCTGCACTGGCTGCCCCATGCTCAGGGAAGCTTAGAACTGGCCCAAATAGTGAAAAAACATCATCCCCAAACTCCGGTGATCTTCGGGGGGCTATCGTCGACCTATTATCATAAGGAACTCATCACCTATCCTCAGGTCGATTTTGTCATGCGCGGAGACTCCACCGAGGCGCCTCTTTACCGCCTGCTGTCAGCTATCAGGAACGGGAGCAGGTTTGATGACGTGCCCAACCTCACCTACAAGGAAAACGGCGAGGTGAAAGTCAATCCCACCAACTGGGTTCCCGACGATCTGAATCAGCTCCCTCTGGATTATTCCCACATGATCAGATCGGCCATAAAGCACAGAGATCTCTCCGGGCACATTCCATTTTACGGCTGGCATGAGTATCCCATCACCGCTGTCTTCACCTGCCGGGGCTGCAGCTATCACTGCGGAACCTGCGGGGGATCACAGGAGACTTACCATGAGTTCTGCCGCCGCCAAAAGCCAGCCTTCCGGGATGCGGAGCTGGTGGCCTCCGACGTTTCTCAGATCGCCCGCTACTTCAAAGGACCTATTTTCATCCTGGGGGACATATTTCAACCCGGCGAGGAATATGCTGTCAAGCTCTTGGAGCTGCTTTCAAAGCAGAGATTGGACAATCACGTGGTGCTGGAGTTCTTCGACATTCCCCCCTTGGACTCTCTGGCTTTGATCGCCGCATCCATCCCTCATCTCAATATCCAGCTTTCGCCTGAGACTCATGACCCGGAGATAAGAGCGGCTTTCGGTCGACCTTATAACAATCAGAGAATGGAGCAGATGATCGAAAGAATTCTGAGATTAGGCTGTCACAAGTTCGATCTCTTTTTCATGATAGGACTACCTGGTCAGACCTCCGAATCAGTGATGGACACGGTGGAATACATTGATCAACTCCTGATGCGAGTCGGCAATGAGAAGAATCTCTTCCCTTACATTTCTCCATTAGCCCCCTTTCTGGATCCGGGAAGCAAGGTCTTCGAAAACCCGAAGGAACATGGTTACAAGCTGTTCTATCGTACTTTAGAGGAACACAGAAAGGCGCTTCTGCAACCAAGCTGGAAGCAGATGCTCAGCTACGAGACTGACTGGATGACCAGAGACCAGATAGTGGAGAGCACCTACGAGGGCGCCTTAAGGCTCAATCGGGTGAAATACAATCACGGACTGATCAAGCTCAACAAATTCAAGGAGATCGAAAAGAGGATAGACCGGGCTCGGAGCATCATCCGGGCTATCGATGAACGGTTGGCCAGGCATGGGCCAGGTGGAATTGGACCTGAGCCTGCTCAACAGGACTCCAAAGATGCCGGGTCATCTGTCAGGACACTTCAGCTCTCCACCATCTGCGACAAGGACGAACTCAAATGGCCGGTGAGGTTTCTTAAGTTTAACCTTCCCAAAGGCTCATGGAGATTTCTATCACTGCTCAGAATGAAAAACATCCTGGGCTTGATTTTGCGCGGGGACAGCATATCTCCAAAAGCGGAGAAGGAGTCCATCTGAGGGGGACATATTACGACATCTATTTCTTCTTGCCTTGACTGAACAACCTCGAGCCGGTTGGGAGATCAGAACCTGGTGCAAAACCAGAACCTAACTTAAGTTAGGTTCTGGTTTTGCACTCCGCCCAATCTCCGCGATCGCATAAGGCATGATGCGTTTGAAACTTGGCGCTGCTACTCTTGTTTTTCTCTCTCAAAAAGCTATATTGTAGAGAATCGTTTCCTGTAGACCTTTCTGAAGGAGGAATAGGCATGTATGATTATCCCGTCAACTACGGCGTGGAATATCCCGAGAAATCTTCACGGCTTCTGGTCTTAGCCCGGATTTTCTTAGGCTGGCTGTACATCGGCATACCGCACGGTTTATTTGCCTTAGCCTACGGCATCGCAGCTTTTTTCGTTGCCATTCTGTCATTTTTTGCTATATTGATTAGTGGACATTTCCCTTTGAGCTGGTTTGATTTTCTTATCAGATATAACCGCTATCTCAACCGGCTGGTGTCTTATTGCACGTGTATGACCGATAAATACCCGCCATTCAGCGGGAGAAGATAGTTGTGGGAGCCATTCCCTTCCGGGATTAGTGAGTTGAAAACCGGTGTTTGGAGGTAGGGCGAGATGAAAAAGGTTCTGATCCTTGCTGCAATGTTTTTGCTGGTGATTCTGAATTGCTCCAAGAAGACCACGACCAACAACTATTACTACGACGACGGGCCGGAGGAGGGGGGAGCCATGGTGGGGGTTGTGCACCCTGCTGAATCACAGGCCCAGGTTACCGCCTACATGGGGATTCCAATAGCATCGACCCAGATCGACAGTGTCGGCTATTTCAAGCTCTCCGGGCTGCCTGCCGGCGACTACAAGGTTCTGGTGCAAGCCGGTGGATACCGTGATTACGTCTCCAAGCCCAACATAAGGATCACAGACGGAGCTACGGCTGTAGTGGATACCGTTTTCCTTATCTCCATCCATGAGTTAATCTACTCGGTTTGGCCATACGATGGGGCGCAGGAGGTGAAGCCTGACGAGTCGATCAGAGTCAGCTTTTACAGCCTCATGAACCAAACAAGTTTCGAAGCGGCTTTTGACATTGAGCCGACGGTGAAAGGCGAGTTTCAGTGGAACACCAGCAAGCTATCCGTAGACTTCATACCTGGGGATGCCCTTGCCACCAACACGCGCTATCAGGTGACCATCGACACCACGGCCTCGGATACCGCTGGTATCAAGCTGCTCCAAGCATACCGGTTCTCCTTCACCACGGAACCTATTAGAATCGAATACACCGACCCGCGTCGCAATCAAACCGAGGTTTCGCCATTAACCAGGATAAGGATCTATTTCAACACCGATATGGACGTCGGGTCGGTGAACTCAGCGTTTAAGATGGTTGACTCGGGCTCAGAAGAGGTGATGGGGGATTTTGTCTGGAGCAGCCAGCGACACCTGGAGTTTCGACCCAACTCGACCCTGGCTCCCGGTGAAACGTACACCGTGACCATCGCCGCAACCGCGTCCGACGTCCGGGGAACGAACCTTCCTGGACCATACCAGTTTTCCTTCACCACAGAATCTATCGGAATCAGATACAGCAGCCCCGGTCACGATGCCACTCAGGTTTCCCCTCTTACTTCAGTACGCATCACTTTCAACACTGACATGGACATCGAATCGGTGAACTCAGCCTTCACCATGGTCGATTCCGAATCGGATGATGTGAACGGTGATTTTTATTGGAGCCAACAGCAATCTATGGAGTTTCGCCCGGATTCGCCTCTGGTTGTCAACGAAACATACACCGTCACAATCGAAACCGGCGCGTCTAGCGTTGGCGGAGCGAAATTACCCGAGCCGTACCGGTTTTCCTTCACCACGGCACCCATCACGATTTCATCCAGCCCCGATGACAATGACACGGAAGTCTCCCCGTTTGTTACCGTAAGGATCACTTTCAACACCTATATGATAACGGGGGCGGTGAATGCAGCTTTTAAGATGGTCGACTCGGACACCGAAGAGGTAATGGGTGAGTTTGTCTGGCTGGCACAGAACAGAATGGAGTTTCGGCCAAGTTCGGCTCTGGCTTTGAATGAAGAATATGCTGTGACAATCGACACCACCGCGTCCGACATCCACGGAGCAAAATTATCTGAACCATACCAGTTTTCCTTTACCACAGAGCCCATCAGAATCTCATCCAGCCCCGGGAACAACGACGCATGGGTCTCCCCGACGACTAAGATACGGATAAGTTTCAACACCGATATGAATATGGAGTCCGTGAATTCAGCCTTCAAGATGGTGGACTCCGAGCTGAACGAGGTGACCGGGAATCGTGCCTGGTACGGCCCGTCGGGGATGGATTTTTCACCATGGATGGCTTTGGCCGTCAGCGAAAAGTACACCGTGACAATCGACACCTCCGCCCGCACCCTCCGGGGAGCAAAACTCCTTGAGTCATACCAGTTTTCCTTCACCACACAGCCAATCATAATCCTGTCTACCGCACCGAAAAACAAAGAAACCTGGGTTCTTCAGTACACCACAATAAGGATCGCCTTCAATACCGACATGGACACCGAGTCGTTGATCTCGGCTTTCAAGATGGTGGATTCTGAGCTAAATGATGTTTCCGGCGAGTTCGTCTCGCATGACCTGTCCTCGGTGGAATTCTATCCCGATCCCATCCTGGTTCCCGGTGAGGTATATACCGTTACCATTTCCGCCACTGCGGCGGACCTGTACGGCAAAACCTTAGGAAGCGCATATAGTTTCTGGTTTAAGACCCGCCCGTAGAGCCTGAAGGGGGTCGAAGGGACGGGAGATTCACTCACCGTCTTACGGGGGGCGGTACTAAGATAAGCGGCAGCTCTTCCAGGCCCCCCGCGAGGGCAATCGCGGTGCTTCAGGGTAAGCACACGAACTTGCCGGACAATACCGGAACTCCCGCTTAGCCAAAGTCTTGCTCCCCGGTTCTTCTCTGCAATCCGGGCAGCCGCATCTCCGTGCGAAACAGCAAGCTTTTTTGATGTTGACACTAAAGCAGGTGCCGTATATATTCGGTAGCGTTGAGTAATTTTCCGAGACCGACACAAGTTCCTTGGCGGATTTGTGATAATATCCAGCATCTGAGCCGATTTTACTAATTGTTGGTGCAATCCTACTCGGAGAGGAAACGAAAGATAGAATGGCCAAGCGGGATTACTACGAGGTATTGGGGTTAGGCAGAGACGCCGCAGAGGATGACATAAAGAAGGCGTATCGCAGGCTGGCTCTGCAGCATCACCCCGACAAAAACCCCGGAAATAAAGAGGCCGAGGAGAAATTCAAAGAGGCCACCGAAGCATACGAGGTCCTGAAGGACCCGCAGAAGAGATCGACCTATGATCAGTTCGGCCACGCCGGCTTGGGCGGCGCCGGCGGCTTCGGCGGGTTTGACTTCACCTCCTTCGATCTGGGGGACGCCTTGCGCGCATTCATGCGTGATTTCGGAGGCTTCGGAAGCGTGTTTGATAACTTCTTCGGAACGACCGCAGCAAGAACCCGGCGGGGAGCGCCAAAGGGACAGGACATGCAGATACGGCTCAAGCTGAGCTTGGAGGAGATCGCCACCGGGGTGGAAAAGAAAATAAAGATAAAAAAGATGCAAAAGTGCCAACAATGCGGCGGGACCGGCGCAGCCGAGGGCACATCCAAGAAGACCTGCCCAAAATGCCAGGGCGCCGGCCAGGTAAGGCGCGTATCTCGCTCCCTGTTCGGACAGTTTGTCAACGTCACCACCTGTGATCAATGCAACGGAGAAGGAACGGTTGTCGATAAACCCTGCCCGGTTTGCCGCGGAGAAGGAAGGGAGAAAGGGACCTCCACCGTCACCGTCAAGATTCCCGCAGGCGTCACCTCCGGAAATTACATCCAGTTGCGCGGGGCGGGCAATGCGGGACCGCACGGAGGTCCGCCCGGTGACGTTATCGTGCTCATCCAGGAGCAGGAGCATCCCGTCTTCAAAAGACACGGGGACGACATCGTCCACGATACCATGATCAGCTTTACCCAGGCCGCATTAGGTGTCGAAATCACCATTCCTACGCTGGACGGTAATGCTGCTCTCAAAATCCCGCCCGGAACCCAGTCGGGTAAGGTGTTCAGATTCAGAGGAAAAGGCGTACCGCACCTGCAGGGCTATGGAAAAGGGGACGAGTTCGTCCGGGTGTTGGTGTGGGTCCCAACCCGCCTGTCTTCAGAGGAGAAAAAGCTTCTCAAGGAGTTGGGTTCCAAAGAAAACATCCAGCCGCCCAAGGGAGACAAGAACTTCTTTGAGAAACTGAGAGAGACCCTAGGAATTTAGACAGTCCTAAGAGATCAGAACAGTCGCGGAGGCGAGCTTCCGCTCTCCCAGAACACCTTTTCGACGCCGCCCAGACCGAAGGACATTCTGCGTGGTACGCATTCTTGGGCTGGCATCGATAAACCTTGAGTTTTCGTAAGATGATCACCAACTTCTACACTAATCCGGAGAAGATCAACAAAGAAACCCTGACCATCGACGGGGACGAGGCAAGGCATATCCTCTCGGTGCTGCGTCATGGAGCCGGGGACGAGATCGACGTGGTGGATGGCCGCGGCACAAAATATAGGGTCTTGATCGAAGAGGTTTCCAGAGACTTTCTGCAAGCTAAAATCCGCTCCAGCACGCGCATGGAGAATGAGCCTGTCTGCCACGTTACCCTGGCCCAGGCCATCTGCCGCAAAGAGAGAATGGATTTCTTAGTGGAAAAAGCAACTGAGATCGGAGTGTCGTCCATAATTCCGATTGTGACAGAGAGAAACTTAGTCAAGGTTGACGATGCCTCCAGGGAGAAAAGCAAGATCGAGCGCTGGAGAAGATTGGCCATTGCAGCGATGAAGCAGTCGCTCCGAACCGTACTGCCTGAGATACGCGATGTAACCCCCTTTGACCAACTGCTTCCCCAAATAGGCGACTTTGACCTCTGCCTGATCGCCAGCCTGGAAAAAGATGCTAAGAACGTAAGAGACTGTGAACACCTCAAAACAAACCCCGATAGGGTCCTTCTCATAGTTGGCCCGGAAGCCGGATTCACCGAAGAGGAGCTTTCTCAAGCTAAGGCACAGGGCACCATACCTATCCGTCTGGGCTCAAGAAGGCTCCGCACTGAGACCGCAGGGGTGGTCTTCCTCTCTTTGGCTCTTCATCAGTTGGCCGGCCTCGGATAACCGGAATTCGTCGACTGGCTTTTTCGTATCCCAGGCGTCGGACCTTCGTCGCAGACCCATACACCCCCGTTTCCCTGCCTTTTCTCCATCAATATATCCCCCGCCAAGCCGATAATAAATTAGGGTTCATCGCTTCGCAGCAGACCCTTTGTTTTCGCATGTTCAGAGGTCATCCTGATGCTTAAGCTGGTCACATTCGGAAAAGAATATCTTCTCTTCGCGGCGGAGCTTGTCTTTCTTATGGCTCTCTTCGGAGTCCTTCTGTTGATTGACTTTTCCATCTACCTTAAGCTCGCCTTCGCCTTCCTGTTCGTGCTCTTCCTGGTGGGATGGTTTCTTTTGAGCTTCTCCAAGCTGCAGCAGAGGTATCGCCTGTTGGCTGAAAAGGAGAAGCAGGATACTGATAGGTTTCGCCGGCTGTCGGAGTTGGCTGTCGAGCTTCCCAGGATTCCGCTGGTTCGCGACAAATACCCTGAGATCACATCCCGACTGGCAGAGATATTCGATGAGCATTTCAACTCGGACAAATTCCTTCTCTTTGCGAAAAAGAAAAACGTCTATCAGAGCATTCTGGCCCACAATATCAATCTCCCTCAGAGAGGCAGAATAAGCATCAAATCCAACTCCGAATTCATCTCGCAGGTGACGTCGGCGGATGCTCCGATGAATCTTGAATTCCTGCCATCAGCCAGGATTCCCCCCTCCTTGAGGTCGCTGCACAAACAGCATCAGCTCAACCGCCTCATCCCACTGACGACAGAAGCGGACCTGTGGGGATTCGTCGTCTTCTCGATCACCACAGATCATTCGGCTCGCGCTGGCGGTTCGAGACAGATCGGACAAACCGAAGGCGGCGGCGATGAGAGGTTGCCCCTTCTGGCGCTGAATCAGATCGCGCTGAATTTGGAAAAGGAGGATCTTGCAGCAAAGCTCAAGGAGTTGGAAAAGAAGGTTGACGCGGGCACGAAACAGGAGAGAGCAGAATCATCGCTTCTGAACCGTGACCTCAAGAGAAAAATATTCGATCTCAATGCGGTGTCGGAGCTGGTCAAAAACCTTTACTCGGTACTGGAGGAGGAGGGGCTCTTCTCCCTGCTGGCCCGGATGATGCAGGATCATCTGGGGGCAAAATCCGTTTTCCTGATGTTTCCTCACTCACAAAACGGCGACGTCGTGGGAAAATACTTCTACGGCGCCCATATCTCGGATCTGTTTGGAAAGGAAACCATCTCCGAGTTGAAGATAGACATGGGGAAAGCTCTATATAACTGGATCAAGAATGAGAAGCAGATCTGGCAGCTCTACAGTATGCAAAAGCTCGCCCGTGAGGACAAGCTTTTGAAGGCTCTCTTAGCCTCCGGCTTTCAGATCGGAGCCAAGCTTACCTTTTCGGAGAGCAGTTTCGGGATAATATTCTTGGGCGAAAAGACGGACGGGGCCAAATATCGGCAGATAGACTTGGATATTCTGGCTATCTTAGTCGACATGGCGGTCATCACTTACAAGAACATAAGACACTTCAAAAGCATCGAAGAGCTCTCTCATACCGACAGCATCACCGCGCTCTACAACTATCGTTATTTCTACAAGCGATTGACCGAGGAGGTATTTCGTGCAAAAAGGTTCAGCCGAAAACTGGCTCTGGTCATCTTCGACATTGACGATTTCAAGGTCTACAACGATACCTTTGGGCACCAGGCAGGCGATCAGCTGCTCAAGCAACTGGGGGAGCTTCTCATCCGAACGGTCAGGTCGATCGACGTGGTCTGCCGTTACGGAGGTGAGGAATTCTGCGTGATCATGCCGGAGTCGGATCAGGAAGAGTGTCTGAAATTCATGGAGAGGCTGCGCAAGCACATCATAAACTTCGCCTTCAGGGACGAGCGCCTAAAACAGGAGCACAACATCACGGTGAGCCTGGGAGGGGCGATATATCCTTATGATGCCCGCTCGGTCGATCGCCTCATCTACTCAGCAGACATGGCTCTTCTGAAAGCCAAAAGCGTCGGGAAGAACAGGTCGGTGATGTATCAGGATAAGTTGGTCCCCGTTGCTCAGTAAATCCAAGCCCACACTGAAGAATATCTATCCCCATGTCCGAAGACCACCTGCAAGACATCTCCGGCATGAGATAGACTCAGAGACTGAGCGTCATCTGGCTCTGCACATTATCAGAATCAAGCCAGCAACGTCATTTGGGCTGGACCAGGCCAAGAATGCACGCGGTATTCCGGCCGGAAAAAAGACCAAAACCTAACTTAATTTAGGTTCTGGTCCCGGGTGCGTTTTAGGACGGTGTCTGCGTAAAAGGCGGCAATTTCATTCTCATTTGAGAGAGACTTTTTATGATGCAATCCGGCGCAATCTTGTCGCCCGTTTGGCCCGCCGGAGAAATCTCGTCGGAAGCTGAAATGCGAAGAATTTACAGTTTTTGGTTGTTAATTTTGAATTTTTGATTTAGATTCTGGATGTCAAGACTTTGCCTGCTTAAAAGAGGTCGGAGGGTTCGAAGGAAAATGCGCGCTATCTTTGCCACATTGCGGCCCCAGCAGTGGGTCAAGAACTTTGTTCTCTTCGCGGGGCTCATCTTCTCCCAAAACTTAGATAAGCCGGATTTCTTTCTGAAATCTCTGGCTGCTTTCGCCTTGTTCTGCCTTCTCTCCTCCAGCGTCTACATTTTCAACGACATTATGGATGTGCAGAGTGATAGAAAGCACCCCTTGAAATCGACCCGTCCAATCGCCGGAGGCCAGGTCAAGGTCTCTACCGGCGTCCTTCTTTTTGTCGTGTTGGCCCTTATCTCCCTTGGCCTTTCGTTCTGGCTAAATCCCTTCTTCGCTTTAACCGGGCTGGGCTACTTCGTTTTGAACCTGCTTTACTCCCTGTATCTGAAAAACGTGGTAATAATCGACGTGATGTGCATCGCCTTGAGCTTTGTTATTAGAGCGGTGGCAGGAGCGGTAGTCATCGGGGTGGAGATTTCCGCCTGGCTGGTGGTCTGCACCACCCTTCTGGCTCTGTTTCTGGGCTTCGGCAAAAGAAGACACGAGCTTGTTCTCTTGGAGGGCCAGGCTACCGACCATAGAAAAAGTCTCTCTGAATACAGCCCCTATTTCTTAGACCAGATGATCTCGGTGGTGACGGCATCCACCGTGGTAGCTTATGCTTTCTACACGCTCTCGCCCGAGGTGGAGGTGAAATTGGGCACGAGTCACATGGAATTGACCATTCCTTTCGTATTATATGGAGTGTTTCGGTACCTCTATCTTATTCATCAGAAGGAAGGAGGCGGAAGCCCCACTAGAATGCTTCTGACAGACAGGCCCATCCTGGCGAATATCATCCTCTGGCTTCTGGCGGTGATTTTGATCGTTTACATATTCTAAAGTTTGCTCTGTTATGCTCGACTTACGAAATGACGAATGACCAATGGAAGATGACGAATGAAGAATGATTGATGACGAATGTTCTTATTCCTCGTTCGTCATTAGTCATGCATCATTCGTCATGGTTTTCCGAGGAGGTCCTGTGGCAAGATCGAAAGTGGCGGTGGTGAAGACTTCACCCGAGAGTGTGCTGGAGGATTATCAGAACCTCTTGAGGTTGGCAGAGGTGGAGACTCATTTCCCCAAGGATAAGACCACTATCCTAAAGGATAACATCTCCTGGCACTATCCCTTTCCCGGGGCCAACACCACGCCCTGGCAGTTAGAGGGAACCATCCAGGGCCTCAAGAGATTGGGATATGAGCAACTGGTGGCGGTGGAGAACGAGACCGTGGTCACCAACGCGCCCAAGGGAGAGAGGCTGAACAAGTACGCCGGGGTCTTCAAGAAGCATGACATCGAGGTAAGGTTCAATTTCGCTGACGATTTCAAATGGGTCAGATACGAGCCGAAGGCAGAGCTTCTGGCACTGCCTAAAATCTATAAGCACGGGATTTTCCTTCCTGAATTTTTCTTTGACAAGAATATCGTCCACCTCCCTACCGTGAAATGCCACATTTATACCACCACCACCGGTGCCATGAAGAATGCTTTCGGTGGATTGTTGACCACCAAAAGGCACTATACCCATACCTGGATTCACGAGACCTTAGTTGATCTTCTGGCCATCCAGAAGGAGATTCATTCCGGAGTCTTTGCGGTGATGGACGGTACCACTGCAGGAAACGGACCCGGTCCCCGCACCATGCAGCCGGAGATAAAGGACTACATATTGGCCTCAGCAGATTCGGTGGCCATCGATGCGGTGGCGGCAAAGATGATGGGATTCGATCCCATGAGCATAAAGTACATCCGGCTGGCTCACGAGAGGGGATTGGGAAAGGGGAGAATGGAGGAGATCGAGGTTCTGGGTGAAGACGTCTCCGGGGTGAACTTCGGCTTCAGCGTGGGTGACAACATGGCAAGCCGGGTGGGAGATCTTTTGTGGTTCTCCCCGCTTCGGATATTCCAGAGGCTCTTCTTCCGCACTCCATTAGTATACATGTTCGTCTTCGGATCCGCCTTTTATCATGACCGCTTCTGGTGGCCTGTCAAAGGGACAAATATCTTCAAGGAATGGTCTGAGACCAAGTGGGGAAAACTGTTCCAGAGCTATTAGCTTTCGCTGCTCGGCACGGGGATTTTCACTTTTTCGGCGCTCCTTCACCCATCTCAAGCACAGATTCGAGGGTAGTAGGTCCATCCGAGCGAGATATGCTCTTGCAGCAGACTACGCACCGGATGCTTCACTATCCATTCTCCCAAGCCGGATTCAAAGGAGGAGGGAATGGTTGGCACTCAAGCGACCTCTGAATTGCCCGGTTTGCGCGGCCCAGGTCGCCTTTATCCTGATAAAAAGCCGACATGTACAGGTAGAACTTGTGATCCTGCGGATCGTATGATTCCGCTTTTCGGAAGAACTTCTCTGCCTCTTTGAAATCTTTCTTAATCCAGCTTTCTCTTGCCATTCTCTCGTAGACCTTCCAGTCTGGCGGAAGCACCTGGCGCTGCTGGGCATCGTACCATCTTCTCCTAAAAGATTTCGTGGGAATATAGGGTCTGACCTCCAGAATCCCGGTATTCTGAAAGGTGCTGTCGAAGAGTCTCCAGTCCGGCGTTGACACTTTCATTACTGCACCCCCGCACGCAACGTTGTCCTCTAATTTCGCCTCGTACAGAACGTTTTCCCGCAAGCCCAGATAGGTGTATACCTCAGGATACCAGAGAGGGAAGATTACAAAATAGTCGGGGCGATGCCTGTTCAGATATACGATGCGTGATTCTCGTCCCATGATCTTGTAAGGTACCAACTCCGGAGAGACCAAACCTTCAAGATCCAGACATTCGCGATCTCCGAAGAACTTGATGGCCCCCACGTCGTTTACGGCTACCAGAGACCCTTGGGGAACGTTCCGACCCACCCACTTGCCTAAGTGAACCTGCATCTCGTTTATGTTCTTTACCGACAGGGCGTAAAACTGTCCGCGATTGAGCAAGAAACCCGCTTGCAGAATGACTCCTGCAATCAGAAGTACATAGGCAACCTTCTTGCCGGGAGGGCGCTCAGTGAATAACCTGGCGCTGCCAAGCAGGGCCATGAGAATGATGAAAAAGACGGTGAAGGGAAAGACGAACTTGAAGCTGGCAAAGTTAAGCACGGATGGAAAGAATGATCCTGCAAGGAACCGGAGAATCTCATCTTTTGCAACCAGTGGATTCAGATAAAAAATGACTGAAACGACAAAGGCCACTCCCCCCAGACAGTACAGCCACTTTCTTACGCTACTCTTCAACCCCCCTGCGTCTGTCGATTCCTTAGATCGACTCAACCCCATGACAAAAAAGACAGCCACGAGTGGAAGCAAAAACGAGACATATCTCTGCTCCCCGTAAAATGAGTTCGTGACAGGCGCTACGACACCCCGAAACATGGGAATAAGGAGGAAAATCAAAGGATAGATGAATGTATCCCTCCTCAAAAATGAGAATACGACTCCCCTGCCCCAGAAAACTGCCCAAAAGGCATTGAGGGAAACAAGGGAAATCAGCATGGTGCCGCCCCAAACCACGGGATTCAGGGTCAGGGAGATGATAAGCTCATCTAAGTTGCCGTTTTTAATTGCCCAGATCAACCCGGAATCCATCGTCTTGGCGGCAAGCGTGTTGGGAAGGAGGCTGCCCGTCACAAAGTAACTGAAGATGAAGGCAGGGCTTAAGAATATCATAAAGGTAAACGCTTTCTTGAGAATGGTGGACCATGCGATAACCTGCTCTACCTGATCTTCTCCGTTCTTCCTGTTGACGCAATCGTGTATCAAAAGCAGAGGGTACAGCGAGATAAGCTCGGGGCGGGCGGTGAAACAGAGGGCCCCAAAGATCGGAGCGAGGAATATCTTTTTGCCCTTTCCCTTTTCTCTCAGATGAAAGTATAGGGTCAGGCACACCAGAAGAGTGGCCAGTGAGATCTCCATCCCGGAGAGCGCACCAAAGATCAGAGGGGGAGCCAGGGCAAAAGTCAGAACCCCCAAGAAGGCGATCTCCCTCCTCTGGGTATAGAAAAGACAAATCCTGTAAGTCAAGAGAATTGAAAGCAGGAAAAAGAGCGCACCCCAGAATTTGCTGATAAAGACGACGCTGTGAGTAAAAAGGTACGATCCGGCCAGTATGAAAACCCAAAGAATGCTTGTGGTTCCCAAAACCGGTTCACCCGGGTTGAAAGAAAATCCTTGCCCCGTAGCCAAGTTCTTGGCGAAGACCCAGAATATCCAGGAGTCGTCCAAAGGAAAACCCAGGGTTGAGGCCACGCTGACCTCCAGGATTGAGAAAAACAGCAGAGCCGCCAGAGCGATGACAAACAGGAGAACAAGATACTTCTCAATCCTCATTGGTTGAATCTTCCTCCAAAACTTCTCTGACTGCTGCCTTGGAATCCACGGTCATCACTTAAGCCTCAACTTTAACCGGCACAAGAGAAAGAAGCTGCGAGAACAAGGTTGGGAATAGCCGGAAAAAACTTAAGACCATTCCGATCATTTGGATTTCGATCGCTGCCTGCGCTTATTCACACCCAGCAATCCGCGCAGAATCTCTTCTGTGGTGGTCACGAAGGCGAATCCGTAGGCCAGATTCTTGAGCGTGGCTAAGTGCAGTTCTTCGTTAACCGCGCCGGTGGCGTCCATAAGGAAAAAGACCCGGTAATCCCGAAAGTAAGCGTCGCGTGTCGTGGACTCACAGCATAGGTTGGTCATCACTCCGGTGATCACCAGGTCGGTTACCTTTAAACATCTAAGCACGGTCTCTAAGTCGGTGTTGTAGAAGGCGCTGTAGCGGTGCTTGAAGATTACCTTCTCCTCCGGCAGGGGGGCTAAATCAGTATGTATCTCCGCCTCCCGGGTATTCTCCAAAATCATCCCCTCCCACCACCAACCCATAATCCCGCCGTCCAACTCCTTGCTTTTGTGCACGTGCGCGGTATAGATCACCGGGAGGTTTCTCCTCCTGAAGGACTTTATCAATTCACCTACGTTGGGGAGTATGGCCAGCCCCCCGGGAATGAAGGCGGGACTCCTGGAATCGAGAAAGAAGTTCTGCATGTCCACCACCAGAAGACAGGAGCTTTTCAAACTCGGCCTCATCCGGTGGACGTTGTAGAGGGCGATCTCCTTTTTCCACGCTTCGACCTTTGATTTCAGACTGGAAGGGGTGACGTAGTATTCATCGTTCATATATTCCTCCTTTTTGGGGACGGCGAAAACAAGAGGATTCATTCCGAGGATCTGAGGCCATCAATCCTTCTTTTTGGGGCGCAGGAAAAGCCCGGCCACCTGCTTGGGGGCAAAAAGAACCCACAGCACGAAAGGCAGTGTGCCAGTGAAGATGTACAGGACAGGACTCAGCTTGTCATACGCGGCAGACGGAACCCCTTGGTCCTCGTGTAAGAGATAAACTGCTTCGGTGAGAACCAGGTGCCACAACACCGTAATCAGAATCCCCAACAGCACCTGCCGAAGCCTGGTTCTTAGGTCAATTCCTCTTGTGATTATCATGAGAGACACAAAAGCAATCAGGCCATAGAAGACATCCGCCGGAGGGGCAAAGAACTTGATGTCGAAGCCCAAAACCTTCACAAAGAGATTGCTGTAAACGTGATTCAAAAATACCAGATACCAAGCCCCTGCTTTCCAGTACCACAGCAGAGCCAGCGGGGCGGAGACTAAGATGAACTTAACTATGAACAGCCACAGCTTTTCTTTCATAGTGAACTACCTTCTCGATCCACAGAACCCAGGCCGAGACGATTATCAGGATCATGGCCACCTGCCAGAAATACATATGCATGAAATCGAAGGTCTTGGGAGACCAGTTGCCCATCACCATTATGAATATCATTCGGACCATGTTGATGGCATAAAGAAAGGGGATGCCCAGTACGGCCCCAAGCAGTTTCTTCTTCCAGCCGGCGGGATAAGCTATCATGGCGGCAAGAAAGATGAGCATCTCGTAAAGTCCGGTGCATTCGCCCACCACCTCTACCGAGAAGTTGGACAACGAGACTATGGTACCGCTCACCCGGGTGGCCATTCCAAAGAGCTTTAGGAAGAACCCGGTAACGCCGGCAGTTGCGGCGTTCAACCAGTAGACCTGCGGATTGAATTTGTCAGTAAGGTAGGGAAAGGTGGTCGCCAGGAAGATCAGAAGCCCCACGAAGATCAGGCAGAATCTTACGATCGCCTTATGCGCCTTCAGCTTTGCTCTTACTGACCGGGCCTGGTTCTTCTTGTCTTTCTTGACCTTCTTCTTTTTCTTCATAATGTTTCACTTTCCGATCAGAGCGACCTCACGGATTCTGCCCGATTGAAATCTGCTAAAGCCAGCCGGGCTTATCCTCTCCTTCGGTCATACTCAAGATAATCCCTCGGGGTCTGTGGCGCAAGCTCGTTTCTTCGCGAGGACTAAAGACAGATTCGATCACGGTCGAAGATGGCGCGGCTGCAATAGCAAGCCCCTTTCGGATCTCTCCAAAAGGGGCTTTCTGTACCTTCCCTCTACGCAGCCAGGTCTCTCCCATGTTCCCAAGGAGAGATCTCCCTGAATAGGTAG
>JBAUFO010000225.1:0-7629 GCA_049679185.1 Candidatus Zixiibacteriota bacterium | reverse complement strand
GGAAAAGTTAAATGAGTTGGGCTTGGACTTAAGTATAGAGACGGTGAACAGGATAGCGGGCAAGAGCTCGGTGGGAAGACCGCATCTGGCCGACGCTTTACTCAAAGAGGAATTTGTTCATACCTATGACGAGGCCTTTGCCAGATACTTAGGCTATCATGCTCCGGCTTATGTTCCCAAGCGATTCCTGACGCCTCAGGAGGGGATCGACTTAGTTCATCTGGTCAGGGGGGTGGCGGTCCTGGCTCATCCGGGAACCTCCAGGTCGCACGAGGCCATCTATGATTTCATCCAGATGGGTTTAGACGGGATCGAGGCGTACCACGCCGTGCACGACAGGCAGGCCACTCGCCACTATATCAACTCAGCCAACAAATTCGGCCTGATCTACACCGGGGGCTCGGATTGTCACGGCCGGAAAGGTGAAAAGACTCTAATCGGGACTGTCAAAGTCCCGTATCAGTGCCTGGAGATGCTGCGAAAGGTGAAAGAGGAGAATTATTGAGCGGGCTTTGAATTCGGAAGACCGGCACAGAAATCCACCGCCAGGCATCGTCCGGGCTACTTCCCAAGTTGGCGTGAGGTTACGAGTGAGGGCTTAACAGCGGTCTCTGGATGCAAAACGTGGTCTTTTGTCTCTTTGACCCGTCCTGGTCTTCAGCACTACCAGTAAGATCTGTTTTCCTAATCTCAGAGGAGAGATAAGATGAGAAAGTTTGTGTTTTTTGCGTTTATTCTTATTGCTATGCAGGCTGCTCAGGCCGACGAACAGAAGCTGAGCCAGGCTTATGAGCAACAGCTTATAGAACGCGTTAAGAGCGTATTTTCACCCCAGGCTGCGGTAGAGGCGCCGGAACGTCCGATCTGCGCCACACCCATATTCTTGGAGGTGAAGGCTAACTGGGACCGGCTCTCTGCTAAAACAAAAAAAATCTTGGAATCGTATACGGAAAGACCAACCTATAATTTTACCGAGTATACCTACGACACCCCTGAGGGTCATTTCAAGATTCATTACGTCAGAGATGGTGATAGTGCGGTCTACGAACCGGACAAAGATGATAATGTTAACGGCCATCCAGACTGGGTCGATGGCGTGGGCGCCGTATTAGAGGACGTTTGGGAGACTGAAATCAATGCCATGGGCTACAACGAACCTCCCAGCGATTCGCTGAATCTTGACACTGAAGATATCGGCGGGGACGGCAGGTATGATATCTACCTGCTGAACCTAACCTACCCCCCAAACAGTTACCTTGGATACACTCAGAGCGAAGACCTGGTCTCTTCAACCTCTGTCACGAGCCATGTCGTGCTTGACAATGATTATATCGGTTATGGCATAAGGCACTTCCCGCTTGAGTGGCTTCAAGTCACCGCGGCTCACGAGTTCTTTCATGCGATTCAAATGGGCTATGACGGTCGTGAGTACGAGAGCGAGCCTTTTAAACCTTACTGGATGGAGATGTCGGCGGTTTGGATGGAGGATATGGTTTACGACAATGTGAACGACTATTTGGGCTATTTGCACCATTTCTTCAATGAACCTTGGCTTTCTCTTAAGACGTTTAGGAGCCGGACAGATCAACACGCCTATGGCAGTTGCGTCTGGCCCATGTATCTTCAGGAAAGATTCGATACCACCATAATAAGGGATATCTGGGAAGGATGCGCGCAGGTAGCAGGAGACAATGTCTTCGATCCCCCAGGTGAGTCTGCGACAGATAAGGCCTTGCCCGACGGCGTTAGTTTTGAAGATGCCTTCCGGGAGTTCACGGTATGGAACTACTTCACCGGAAGCAGAGCTAGACCGCAGTTGTACTACTCGGAGGGCGAGCTGTTTCCCGAGGTGAAAGTCGATAGCAGGCACGAGGACTATCCGGTTGAGTGGACCCGGCCGGAGGATGACCCTTGGAATTTGGCATCCAGTTACGTGGTCTTCGTTCCCGACCCCAGCTTAGCCCAGGGTGGCATAAGAATCAACTTCGATGGCCATGGCATTGGCTATGCGGTCTCGGCTCTAGGATACAACCCGGCCTATCTGGAGCCTTTCGACACCACCTTTCTTCTCAATCCCGTTACCATGTCCGGAAAGGCCGAGATTTACAATTGGAGCAATTACAGCGAGGTGATCATGATCCCGGCGGTGACAGACAGAGGCGATGATTTCGCCCGATTCTTCGATTATCAGGCTGAGCATGATAGCTCCTTGTATGGGGAATCACCGTTACCGCAATCTGACTGGATACTTCAAAATTTCCCTAACCCCTTTGTAATCAAGACCGAATCTGACCAGACCTATTTCCCCTTCGTGCTCGCCTCGCCCAGCAGGGTGCGCATCGACATATTCACCCTCAGCGGAGAACGGATAATAACAATTGCTCCCAAGAACGACGTCAAGCTGCCCATTGGAGAGTACGTAGACGAGAATCTGGCTATGCCCTGGAATGGGAGGAATGAGCAAGGCGAGTATGTCTCCTCGGGCGTCTATCTCTACAGATTCAGAACGGACAGGAGCACCGAAATCAAGAAGATAGTGGTGATCAGATGAGTCTTTCTGCCAGGAAGCTTGCCCTCATGGGGGTTTTGATCGCCCTGGCCATTGCTTTAAAGCTTCCCATACTCTCCGTTCCAAACGTCGAGTTCTTCACCTTTATAGTCTTTTCTTCCGGTTATCTCCTGGGGATGATCGGGGGGGCGGTGGTGGGAGTCATCTCCATGTCTATTTACACCTCCTTTGTGACACCATATGGTTTGCCTCCTTTGCCCATAGCGTTCGCGCAGGTTCTCTCCATGGCCTTGATAGGCCTCACCGGAGGGTTGGTCTTCAAGCTCGATACGTCTGCTTTTAGATTAAACCTCTCTTCCCGGACAATGGCCATCATTGTGACCCTGGGAATCTTCGGTTTTTCCCTTACCCTGATCTATGATCTACTCACCAACTTAGCCACTGCCTTGGTGATAGGTCAATTCCTCCCGGTGATGATTGCGGCCGTTCCTTTGTCACTCGTTCACATTTTCTCAAACGTGATCATCTTTGTTGTATTATCACCCTTTCTTCTGAAGATGGCAAGATTCTATCGCGAAAGGGTCTGACGGAAGACGAGGATTGGCAGTTCGGCAGGTATTCATCCTGGGCTTAGCCTATCACCTTATCTAAGAATCATATGAAGGATATTTGCCTCCACAGGTTTGTGACAAATTTCACTTGACATGGCGGATTTTGGCGTATATACTGATAGACTTTGAAGTTAGCAAGCGTCATCTTGCGTTGGTTGGATCACTGTTGACCCGCAAGTTAATCCAAACAGCATGCATCAAAAAGTGAGGACGAAATGGTAGGAATAGTTGGCTACGGAGCTTACGTTCCCAGACACCGAATTAAAGTCGAGGAGATTGCCAAGGTGTGGGGCGCAGATGCCCCCAGCTACAAAAAGGGCTTGCTGCTTTATGAGAAATCGGTCCCCAGCCCGGATCAGGATACCATCACCATGTCGGTCGAGGCGACTAAGTACGCCTTGAAACGTGCAGGCATCGATCCCAAGGAGATCGGAGCAGCTTACGTCGGATCGGAATCGCATCCCTATGCGGTCAAGCCTTCGGGCACCGTTTTAGCGGAGGCCATCGGAGCCACGCCGGAAGTGCACTGCGCCGATTACGAGTTCGCCTGTAAGGCGGGAAGCGAAGCCATGTTTGTTTGCATTGGCTTGGTCGAATCGGGTCAGATCAAGTACGGCCTGGCGGTAGGAGCGGATACCTCTCAGGGCGCGCCGGGTGATGCGCTGGAATACTCGGCTGCCGCTGGCGCAGCTTCATTCATATTTGGCCAGGAGAATCTGATAGCAAAAGTGCTTTACACTTACGCTTACATGACCGACACCCCGGATTTTTGGAGAAGGGAGCATCAATTCTATCCCCGGCACGCGGGCCGTTTCACCGGGGAGCCTGCCTACTTCAAGCATATCACCGGGGCGGCGGAAGGGATCATGAAGAAGGCAAACATGAAGCCGGAGGATTTCAGCTACGTTATCTTCCACCAGCCCAACGGGAAGTTCCCCCAGAGGGTGGGAAAGATGCTGGGATTCAAGAAAGAACAGATAGAGCCGGGATGGCTTTCTCCCACCCTGGGCAATACTTACTCCGGATCGTCTCCCATGGGACTCACCTCCACCCTGGACATCTCCCAACCCGGAGACAAGATACTGATGGTCTCTTACGGCTCGGGTGCGGGAAGCGATGGCTTCATATTCGAGGTGACGGAGAGGATTAATGAAGTGCGGGATAAAGCACCACTTACCAGATTCCAGTTGGACAACAAGAAGAAGTATATAGAATACGGCACCTACGCCAAGTTCAGAGGCAAGATCCGGATGGGTACGTAAACTGATCGATGCTGGTTTGACGGTAGCGATGCTCGTTTCGACGCTGGATGCTCGCAGCTCGAAGCACGACACAGTTGGTGGGGCTGGATGAATGCAAGGAGTCCAATAAAGAGTTTTGCTGACTTGGAAGTATACCAGAACAGCTATAAGGGTTCAATAGAGGTGACCACCAAGATAGTGCCTAAGCTTCCAAAAGAGGAACAACGCGACCTGGCGAATCAGATGCGCCGATCAGCAAAGGCTGTTCCCAGGTTAATAGCCGAAGGCTATTCAAAGAAGCACCAGAGCAAAGGCTTTCAGAAGTATCTGGATGATGCCATGGCCGAATCGAATGAGATGATAGTATGTTTGAATCACGCCCGAGATTTGTACTCGCGATACGTCGACCCGGAGCTGTGCGAACAGCTAATAGACTTGTATGATAAATCCAGCAGACAACTATACAACTTGGCCAGAAAATGGAGAGACTTTAAGAGAGGTTGGGGTCTTCGAGCTTCGCGTATCGTAAGATCGAGCTTCGATACGAGCATCGCAACCGACTAACGAGTGACTTTCAGTGAAAAAAGGAGAAAACACATGAGAGACGTTGCCATCATAGGTGTGGGAATGAATAAATGGGGGGAGTTGTGGCAGAAATCATTAAGGGATGTTTTCGTGGAAAGCGCCCTTTTGGCCATCGAGGATGCCGGAGTGGATCACATCGATTCCATGTACGTGGGCTGCATGACCTCCGGCCTTTTTGTGGGACAGGAGCATCTCTCGTCACTCCTGGCTGATTACCTGGGGACTGCTCCTATTCCCGCGGCTCGCGTGGAGTCTGCCTGTGCATCAGGTGGCCTGGCGGTGAGGATGGGATTCATGGACGTTGCCTCTGGCATGTCGGACATAGTCTTGGTAGGGGGAGTGGAGAAGATGACCGACGTGGGCGGAGATGGCGCCACCTATGCGCTCTCTACAGCGGCGGATCAGGAGTATGAGGTGTACAACGGGATCACCTTCCCGGGTCTTTATGCACTGATGGCAAGAAGCCACATGCATAAATATGGCACCACCAGAGAACAGTTAGCTCAGGTGGCGGTAAAGAATCACGAGAATGGCTCCAAAAATCCTCTGGCCCAGTTCCCGCAGAAGGTCACGGTGGACCGGGTGCTCAGCTCGATCATGGTAGCAGATCCTTTGACCATACTGGACTGCTCTCCCATCACGGACGGCGCTGCCTGTGTCATCCTGTGCCCGGCGGAGATGGCGAAGAAGATCTGCAGCAAGCCACCTGTGAAAATTATCGGTGCCGGCAATGCTACGGACACCATCGCCCTGCACAGCCGCTCTGATTTTACCACCCTTAACGCCACGGTGAAGGCGGCTGAGGCGGCTTATAAGATGGCTGGCGTGAAGCCGGAGGATATCGATCTGGCGGAGGTGCATGACTGCTTCACCATAGCTGAAATAATAATCACTGAAGACTTGGGCTTTTTTAAGAAGGGCGAAGGAGGAAAAGCCGTCGAAAACGGAATGACAGCCATAGGAGGGAAGAAGCCGATCAACACCAGCGGTGGCCTGAAGTCCAAGGGCCATCCGGTGGGAGCAACCGGCGTGGGACAGGTGGTAGAAATAGTCCACCAGCTCAGGGGAGAGGCCAAGGACAGGCAGCTCAAGGATGCCAGAATTGGACTCACCCAGAACATGGGTGGTAGTGGCGGAAGCGCAGTGGTACACATAATGCAGGCGACGTAAGAGAATCGCTTAGGGGAAGCTGGTATCGATGCTCGAAGTTCGGACATAGAAGCTGGAAAATCTCAAACGCCAAGAGAATCGAGCATCGAGTTTCGAAAACGAACTTCGGGCAGACGCCCGCCCGTCTGGGCGATACGAGCATCGATACCAATAGACGAGAAAATCAATATACGGAGGTTAGCTGATGTTTCCGGCCAGGTACTGGAGAGAGATACCGCAGAGATACAGATTAGAGGCGAGCAAATGCAAAGGCTGTGGAAGGATATACTTCCCTCCCCGGCTCATTTGCGCTGGATGCAAGTCCAGGGATTTCGAAGAGATGAAACTCAAGGATCAGGGAAAGCTGCTGAGCTTTACGGTGATCCGGGTGGCCCCCAGCCAGTTCGTGGATCAGTCGCCTTACGCCATGGGGATAGTAGAGCTGGATGATGGAGCCAGACTTCTGGCCCAGATTGCGGATTGTGAACCTGACCAGCTTGAGATCGGGATGAGGCTGAAGCTGGAGTTCCGAAAGATCCAGGAGGACGGAGAAGCCGGCATCCTGTGTTACGGATACAAATGCGTTCCAGCATAACCGGATTTGCTACCGGCACAGGAGCCCGATTTGGTGATCACCGGAATATAGGTCTTTAGCCGTCTTCGACCGGATCTATTTGCAAGCGAACTCTTTGAGTCGGCACCCAACAGCCAACAGAGAACTGCCAACTGATGACTGCTAACTGTCAACTGCTAACTGTCAACTGTTAACATATGTTCCGAATAGAAAGCAAAGTCGATACGAAGAGCTCTGAGTTTCAGCAGAACAAAGCTGAAATGCAGAGATTGGTCGCAGAGTATCAGGAGAGGCTGAAGAAGATAAAGCTGGGGGGACCGGAGAAGGACCGCAAAAGGCATCACGACCGGGGAAAGCTTCTGGTCAGGGAGAGGCTGGATCTTCTGTTTGACAGAAACACTCCTTTCCTGGAACTGTCTCCCCTGGCCGCCTACGACATGTATGACAACGGTGCGCCTGCCGCGGGCATGGTCACCGGCGTGGGCGTGGTGCATGGGCGGGAGGTCTTGGTGGTGGCAAACGATGCCACGGTCAAGGGGGGAACCTACTTCCCCATCACCATAAAGAAGCATGTGCGGGCACAAGAAGTTGCCATGGAGAATCGCCTTCCTTGCCTCTACTTAGTCGACTCCGGCGGCATCTTTCTTCCCTATCAATCGGGAACCTTCCCGGATAAAGACCATTTCGGAAAGATATTCTACAATCAGGCCCGGCTCTCCGCCATGGGCATTCCCCAGATCGCCATTGTGATGGGTTCCTGCACCGCAGGGGGAGCGTACGTCCCCGCCATGAGTGATGAGGCGGTTATAGTCAGAAAACAGGGGACCATCTTCATCGGCGGTCCGCCTCTGGTGAAAGCGGCAACAGGCGAGGAGGTGACCGACGAGGAGCTGGGAGGCGCCGACGTTCACTGCAGAATCTCCGGCGTGGCCGATCATTACGCGCTAAACGACAGGCATG
>JBAUFO010000224.1:0-17971 GCA_049679185.1 Candidatus Zixiibacteriota bacterium | reverse complement strand
TCAACGCCGCCTTAGCCAACAATCCCAAGGCGGCCGATGACAACCCGGAAAAACACGGGTTCGACACCATCAAGGGGAGCGACTATCTGGCAGATCAGGAGACCTCCATCTTCATGACCCAGCAGGCGCCGGAGGCCATCTTCGAGATCGAGCACTGGGGTTGCCCTTTCAGCCGAACCGAGGAAGGAAAGATCGCCCAAAGGCCTTTCGGCGGTGCCGGTTATCCCCGCACCTGCTACGGCACGGACAAGACCGGGCACTACATCCTGCAGACCCTTTTCGAGCAGACCATCAAACACGACATCAAGACCTACAATGAATGGATAGTGATCGCCCTGGCAAAGGACGGGGAGGCCTGCTGTGGGGTGATCGTTCTGAACATGCATTCCGGGGAGCTGCAGGCCATCGGGGCCAACGCGGTGATATTCGCCACCGGCGGCTCCGGCCGGATGTACGGAAACTCCACCAACGCTCTAACCTCCACCGCCTTCGGAATAGCCATACCCTACTGGGCTGGAGTTCCGTTGAAGGACATGGAATTTATCCAGTTCCATCCCACTTCTCTTTACCCCTCCAACATCCTGATGACGGAAGGATGCAGGGGAGAGGGAGGAATTCTGGTGAACAAGGACGGGGAGAGGTTCATGAAAAAATATGCTCCCAAGGTTATGGAGCTTGGTCCCCGCGACATCGTGGCCCGGGCCATCATGACCGAGGTCCTGGAAGGACGCGGGTTCGAGGACTCCTTCGTCCATCTGGACTTAAGGCACCTGGGAAAAGCCAAGATCATGGAAAGGCTCCCCGGGATCAGGGAGATCACCTTGGACTTCATCGGTTTGGATCCGATCGAGGAGCCCATTCCCATCCAGCCCGGGACTCATTATTGCATGGGAGGAATCGACACCAACATGGACGGAGCGACTTCGCTTGCCGGGCTTTATGCCGCTGGAGAGTGCGCCTGCATCAGCGTGCACGGGGCAAACAGACTTGGAGGAAACTCGCTTCTAGATACGGTGGTCTTCGGGAAGAGAGCGGGAGCTGTGGCAGGAGACTACGTGAAGGACAAGCCGAAGCAGCCCAGGACCAGCGCACTGGACCGGGCCCTGAAGAGTGAACAGGAGATGCTGGATCAGATGCAGGAAGCCAACGGAACGGAGAATCCCTACGCCTTAAACGCCGAGTTGAACAGGCTGATGCCCCTTAAGGCGGGTCTGTTCCGCGACGAGAAGCTGATGTCCAGCGGCTTGGAGGAGATCAAGGCGCTGAAGGAGAGATTCAAAAAGATCAGGCCGGTCTCCCCGGGCAGCAGTTTCAACTTCGATAAGATCTGGACTCTGGAGATCAAGGGAAATCTCGACGTAGCGGAGGCCTTAATGGCCGGAGGGCTGGCCCGAAAGGAGAGCCGGGGCTCGCACTACAGAACCGACTTCCCCACGCGGGACGACAAGAACTTCCTGAAACACACCATCGCCACCTTCACTCCCGAAGGACCAAAGCTCTCTTACAGCGACGTCCAGATAACCAAGTACCAACCTGAAGAGAGGAAGTATTGATCATGACCGAATTCAGAATCTTAAGATACGATCCTGATAAAGACAAGGAGCCCCACTTCCAGACCTACACCTTCGACAGTCCCAAAGGGATGACCGTCTTAGAAGGCCTGATCTATATCTTCGAGAATATAGACAGCACCTTAGCCTACCGGTCGATGTGTCGGGCGGCGGTCTGCGGTTCCTGCGCCATGCACATCAACGGCCTGTACAACTTGGCCTGCCGGACCCAGATCGATAATCTGGGCGGCAAAGTCGTGTTGAGACCCCTGGCTCACCTGCCTATCATCAAGGATCTGGTGGTCGATCTGGAACCTTTCTTTGAGCAGTACAAAAAGGTGCTGCCGTATTTGATCCCCAAGGAAGACCCGCCGGAGAAGGAATATCTTCAGAGCGAGAAGGACCGAAAGAAGCTCGATCCCTGGGTTGACTGCATTCTCTGTGCCGCCTGCTACGGCTCATGTCCGGTGGAAGCCACCGATCCGGAGTATTTGGGACCGGCCTCCTTGATGAAGGCTCTGAGGTTCATCGACGACTCCCGGGACGGAAAGAGCAAAGAGAGGCTGGCTTTTGTGGCCTCAGACTTTGGGGTGTTCCGCTGCCACACCATCTTCAACTGCCAGAAGGTGTGCCCCAAGACGCTGGATCCGACCAAGGCTATTGCCAAGTTGAAGATGAAGGCGTTGTTCGGATAAGCGCTTTTCGGATGACACCGATTTGAAACTGCTCGTTGGTCGAGGGTGCCCTCACCCTCGACCTTCAATCATGTGGCAGGGTAAGGGTACCCTGCCACAACGTCCACACGCTCAAAAAATTATGCCTGTTGAGCTGAAGACGAAGAATTCCACTTTTGGGGCGGGATAAATTCCCGCCCCTATGTAAGAGTATAGATTATCGTTTCCCCTGGAATCTGCCGACCATAGGGCAGGGCATTCAACCCTGCCATGAGATCTTTTCTGCTCAGCCCCGCCGTTGGCAGGGCCAACTTTCCTCTTGTGGATGACAATTTTTACAAGTTTAAAAAAATCCCTCACAGCAGATATAGCAGATTAAGCAGATAAAAATTATTAGGATCAGCTTAATCCGATCAATCAGCTGTGAGGTATTCTTCCGCCTCTCGATGGTTCGCCTATGGGCGAACATTCCAAGGACGTTTCTTGGAGTTATCTCTCCGAAGAACAGTCAGAAATAAGTTGTCTTGGGGGCAACATTTTTGTTGCGTTATTCATCCGCACACGATATTTTGATGCAGAAGTAACGTGTTCATTCTCAAAAGCGGGTGGTTTATGAAAAGAGTCTGCCTGATTTTTGTTCCTGTTATCCTATTCTTAGGAGCGTGGGGGCTTTTTGCCTCCCCGCGCCATGTCAATCTGGTCACCGTAGACGGACCCATCGGCCCCATTACGGCCCGGATCATCGACCAGGCCATTGACGCGTCTGTAGAAGACAGCGCCGAGGCTTTGGTGATTGAGCTAAACACTCCCGGCGGGCTGGACGAGTCGATGCGCATTATCACCCGAAAGATATTGAATTCTGGAATTCCGGTGATCGTCTACGTCGCACCCAGCGGATCCCGCGCCGCCTCCGCAGGCGTGTTCATTACGCTGAGCGCTCATGTCGCTGCCATGAGCCCGGGAACCAACATGGGCTCGGCTCATCCGGTTGCCATCGGGGGACAGATGGACTCCACCATGGCAGAGAAAGTGGTCAATGATGCCGCTGCTTACATAAGAAGCATTGCCAGCAGGAGGGGGAGGAACGAAGAGTGGGCCGAGGAATCGGTGAGAGAGAGCATATCCGCCACGGAGTACGAGGCATTGAAACTGAACGTCATAGACCTGGTGGTCGACAATGTCCGCGCGCTTCTGGATTCCTGCGACGGACGGAAGGTCAGCCTTCCCTCAGGCGAGAAGACACTGGAGACCAAGGAAATCGAGGTGAGAAGGGTGGAGATAAGCGTTAGAGACAGAATCCTGCAGGTGATCACCAATCCCACCATCGCCTACATTCTTCTCACCCTTGGAATATGGGGGCTTTTCTTCGAGCTGTCCAATCCAGGGGCGATCTTTCCGGGAATTGTGGGAGGGATATGTCTGATCTTGGCGTTTTTCGCCCTGCAAACGCTGCCCATCAATTACGCCGGTTTGCTTTTGATGATTCTGGCTTTGATCTTGTTCATACTGGAGGTAAAAATCGTGAGTCACGGAGCTTTGGCCATAGGAGGAATAATATCCATGGTTCTCGGATCGCTGCTTCTTTTCGAATCGCCCTTGCCATATATGCGTGTATCCCTGGTGGTGATAATCACTGTCGTTGCCGGCACCGCCCTGTTCTTCTTAGTCGCGATTGGGCTTGCACTCAGGGCCCGAAAGCGAAAGGTCACCACCGGAGGCAGAGGGCTGACCGGGGAGGTAGGAGTGGCGCGGAGTGCACTGAAACCGGAAGGGGACGTGTTCATCCACGGGGAGATCTGGAGGGCAGAGGCAGATCAACCCATAAAGAAGGGGGAGAAGGTGGTGGTGACGGGGATGGAGCATCTGACCCTGAAGGTGACCAAACACAAAAAAAGTTAACAGAAAACAGTTAACTGTCTTCCGTTAACCGAACAAAAGGAGGTTGTCATGGCTGGAGCGGGTCTTCTGACCATCATAATCATCGGACTCTTTATCCTAGCTAATGCCGTCAGGATATTGAGGGAGTATGAAAGAGGTGTGATATTCCGATTGGGAAGATTGATCGGTGCCAAAGGTCCGGGTCTAATTCTTTTGATACCGATAGTCGACCGATTGGTGAGGGTGAGCCTTAGAGTGGTCACCATGGACGTCCCCGCCCAGGACGTCATCACCCGGGACAACGTCTCAGTTAAGGTGAACGCCGTTATCTACTTCCGGGTCATGGACGCCAACAAGGCCATCGTGGCTGTGGAAGACTATCTGTATGCTACCTCCATGATTTCTCAGACCACGCTCAGGAGCGTGCTGGGACAGGTGGAGTTGGACGATCTTTTGACCAACCGGGAGGAGATCAACCGGAAACTTCAGCACATAATAGACGATCAGACCGAGCCCTGGGGAATCAAGGTCTCGGTGGTCGAGGTGAAGAACGTGGATCTGCCGGAGAATATGCAAAGAGCCATCGCCCGCCAGGCTGAGGCAGAAAGGGAAAGAAGAGCCAAGGTCATCCACGCGGAGGGAGAGTACCAGGCGTCGGAGAAGCTGGCCGCTGCCGCACAGATAATCGGCAAAACACCGGTGGGGATTCAGTTGAGGTTCCTCTCCACCCTCGCGGAGGTGGCAACGGAGAAGAACTCCACCATCATCTTCCCGGTGCCCATCGACCTCTTCGCTCCGTTCGTGGAGAAGTTCGTGAAGAAGCAGGAGGGGGGTAAGTAGCGAGCAGCAGTTGGCAGACAACAGATAACGGATAACAGACAGACAGGTTCTATCCCCATCTGTTTTGCCTGCCGTTGGTCTTCATGGCCGAGAGCAGAGTCTACCCTGCCGGTGAAGCCTGCAAGCCACGAAGCGCCAATAGGGAGCGGGGGGTAGAAGAGATAGCCGCCAAGCCCAAGCCGGATTGATGGCTCCTAGTGCCGCTTAAGGGCTAGGTTAAGTGTCCGGGCTGTTGCACCAGAGGTGATGAAATTGAGGCCAAGAACCTGCGCCAGAGTTGCGTGCGCGGCTGCACTTGCCTCATCCGTGATTTTTGGCGGATGCGATGGAAAAAGGTGCACCTCACCGGTTGACATCGGACCGTTCTTGATGACGGAGTATTTCCCGCTCAATCATGGAGACGAGTGGATTTGGGAGGTCGTGGTTGATTCTACTCCGCTGATCTTTGTGGACGGCGACCTCAACCTCGGGGAGCCCTTCGTTGACAGCAAACGTAACGGAAAGTATGATCCAGGCGAAGATTACGAGGACCTCAATTCCAATGGGAAGTATGACGGACCGAACGATCTGTGGAGTCCGGGCGTTCCGTATGAGGACAGAAACAGCAATGGCAGGTACGACCCTCCCAATGGAGAGTGGGATGAGGGAGAGATTATCATAAACCCAGATTCCCTTGGCGTGGAGCCATGGCCCCGGCCTCTTCACGGCTCTTTGAAGGCGGGCATGGATGCGGGGGTATGGATCTCCTCCGTTGGCAGTGTTGTTTTCGGGCGACGTTCCTTCTCTCTCGGACCCCCAGGCTGGTATCTTGTGATTCGCTATACGGACGATGGTTTCTCTAACGACAGCTTAGGTTTAAGATGGCACTCACATACAGATATCTGGGGCTTTTCGGTGACTGATGACTTGAAAGATCACGCTCCCATCGTCATCGCCAAGGCCGTCGTTCAGTTGGGGGATTCGGTCACAAACGAAGACACTACCTATATCCCTACCTGCCCTCCAGGGTTTCGCACCTGGACATCGGTTTTTGAGGGATTGGAAGACGTAACCGTTCCCGCGGGGGAATTTCGACACTGTTTGAAGTTCAAATCGGTGGCTCGAGGATGGACAGGGAACATGCAGGAATACAACGGCACCAGCTGTCAGTGGTATGCGAAAAATGTGGGCCTGGTGAGACTTGAGAAGCCAGCAGAAGGTCTCCATTGGCAGCTTGACAGCGCCTCCGTTGGCGGCACCAGCTATCCGTAGAGGATCGGATCTGTTCAATCTCGTGATTGTCGACAACCGTTTCGGTTGCGGGAGGAGCAGGGATGAAAATGAAGAGAAGAGGTCTTGTTGCGGCAGTTTGCCTGGGGGCAACCGTATCTTTCCTGCTTGTCATCGGCTGCACCAAAAAGAAAGCGACTGCACCAGACGGGGCTAATGAGGCAGCCGCGACCGTGATGCAGCGGTATTTCCCGCTGACACACGGTGATAGCTGGACGTGGGAGGTCATACCCTCAGGATTCCTTGTTGAGGAATACGCTGACGGGGATTCCAGCTTGGGCGAGCCATACACGGACAATAACCAAAACGGGATATTCGACCATGCGGATACTTATGAAGATCTAAACGAAAATGGAAGATACGACGGACCGAACGTCCCATGGACGCCGTCGATTCCGTATGCCGACCGGAACGGCAACGGAGAATACGACGCGCCAAACGGCTTTTGGGACGAAGGGGAGCTGTTCTTGGACATGGATGGCAACGGGGTCTGGATTTGGGCGTGTACCTTAACGATGCACGCATCCGTTCTGTATCCCTACCCTCAGGATGAGGTTATGTTTGTTGGCGGACAGTTCCTGGGAACATACTCCAACGGGGAGCCGGGAGGGACGTGGGCGGAACTCGATCTATACTCCAATGACACGTTGGGACTGCGGTGGCACGGACACATCGATTGGGAGGACACCCGCGACTTCTTGGGCGAACTCTGCGAGCCAATTGTCATCGCCAAACAGGACCCTGAGGTGGGGGATGCCATTAACTCTTTGCACTGCTCGCTGTCTTGGACTTGGCTGCATTCCTCTTTTCAAGGGATCGAAGACGTGAGCGTTCCGGCTGGCGAGTTCAAAGATTGTTTCAAATTCCAGTTCTATGCCACAGGGTGGGATTGGAGCATGGATAGATTCAACGGTTACAGCTATCGGTGGTATGCCAAAGACGTGGGGCTGGTGAAATCAACCGGGCCGGATGCCTATGAGTATCGAGTCCTCAAAAGTGCCTTCGTGGGAGGAGCGAGCTATCCTTAGGCGATCGGGCCAGTTCTATACCTGCTCGCTTTTCACCTGTCGCGGCGAGGCAGAAGTTCCATTTGGGTAAAGATAAGAAACCGTTCAGATTACTGAACAAGGAGTAACGAAGATGAAGGAGAAGCTCCTAAAAACGGTAATTTGCCTTGGCGCCATTATCCCGGTTCTGTTTGCCGGCGGCTGTAACAAGAAGGGCACTCGTTCCCCGAGCGAGCCCGCAGAACCGGCTTTCTACCTGATGGCGGATTACTTCCCGCTGCACTATGGTGACAGCTGGACCTGGGAAGTCGTGGCTTACGAGGTACAGGAGGAATTTGTTGACGGGGATTCGAGTTGGGGCGAGCCGTTTACGGACCTCAACGGGAACGGTCTGCGCGACCAGGATGAGCCTTATGAAGATGTGAACTCCAATGGCGCATATGATGGTCCCTTTGATCCCTGGTTGCCCGGAACACCTTACACAGACAGGAATTCAAACGGAAAGTACGATGGTCCGAACTCAGTGTGGGACTTCGGCGAGCTGTTCCTGGATCTCGATGACAACGGAGTATGCAACAAAGCCGACAAACTGACCTTTTATGCTTCCATACTTTATCCCAACCCGCAGGATCACGTCATGATTCGTGGGGGTCAGTTTCCGGGCACTTACTCGGATGGTAAACCAGGAGCAATGTCGGGAGACGAAGATGCATTCTCCAACGATACATTGGGTCTAAGATGGCACGGACACACTGACCGCACAAGTCGCTGGGACGTCCTGGCACAGGGCAAGCCAGTCACGATTGCTCCCGACACCGTGGAGTTGGGGGATTCCGTGTTCACCGTGGACGACCCCCATGGGTACGGTTCCTGGCTCTCCATCTTGGACGGAGTTGAGGATGTTGACGTTCCGGCCGGTGAGTTCGTGAATTGCCTGAGATTCAAGTCTGTGGTTCTGGGTTGGTCTCACAACATGGAGAAGTACGAGGGCGTCAGCTATCAGTGGTACGGCAAGGATGTGGGGCTGGTGATGTCTACGGGACCCGCCAAAAGTCAGTATTGGATCCTGAAAAACGCTTCTGTCGGCGGCGAGGATTATCCTTAGAACAGCGGGTTTCGTCGTTTCTGGCGAGAAACGAACAGTCTAAATCGGAGGAGGTGAGTGGAGTATTTAATCTTTGGGAGTGCGGTGGTAATCATCCTTGTCCTTTTGCTCATCCTGATGCAGAGGCAACTGGCAAGCTTAAGGGAGCAGGTTCGTAAGAGTCTGGAGAATACGGATCAAATACTGAGTCAGCGATTTGAAACCACCAGCAAAGCGGTGAGCAACGTGCAGACCAATCTGGCCCGGCTGGAGGAATCCAACAAGAGAATATTCGAGGTGGGCAAGGATATCTCCAGTCTTCAGGAGATATTGCGGGCGCCCAAAATCAGAGGGGGCTTGGGCGAGTTTCTTTTAGGCGACCTTCTGAGCCAGATTCTGCCCTCGAAACACTTCAGCCTTCCCCACGCTTTCAAGAGCGGGGAGAGGGTGGATGCCGTGATCCATCTGGCCGACAGATTGGTTCCGGTCGATTCAAAGTTTCCTTTAGAGAACTTCCGCAAGCTTTTGGAGGCAGATACCGATAGAGATAGAAAGGTTTGCCGGCGCAGGTTTATCTCCGACGTGAAGTCACACATAAACGCAATCGCGGAAAAATACATAGTTCCGGATGAGGGAACCCTCCCGTTTGCTCTGATGTACATCCCGGCGGAAAACGTCTATTATGAGACTATAGTCAAAGATCAGGACGCAGAGGATGGAAAGAGCCTTGCCGACTATTCCATGCAGAAGAGGGTGATCCCGGTCTCGCCCAATACCTTTTATCTGTACCTGCAAACCATCATCCTGGGACTCAAGGGGCTGGAGGTAGAGAAGAACGCGGAGGAGATCATTTCCGCGCTGGGCAGACTCAGAGTCGATTTCGATAGGTTTAACCGGGACTTCGGGCTTATCAGGACCCATCTGCGCAACGCCAACGTCTGTTTCGATTCGGCGGACAAGAAACGTGAGAGGTTTGAAGACAGGCTGAAAGGGATAGCGTCTTCTCCTTCAGAAGAGAAAAAAGGGGCTGTTTCGCCGCTGGAGGAGAAAGAGGAGATCCGAGACACAACTGAATAGGCGGGGATTGAGGCGGAACGGGATCGGGGGACCGAAGGAAACCAACACTCAGAGTCCAGCAGCTCTCACCCTCGGCAGTCTGCCTTTCGGGCTAACAGCTTGCAGGGTTATCAGACATCTCTCTTTGCGCTTAACGCGACCAGGGAGGGGAGGCTCCGGGCATCCGGAGGGTGGATGCATTATGTTCGCATTTGACCTTTCAGGGTGAAAATATCAAAAAGTAAGGAAAACAGTTGACAGATTCGGCAAAAGTGTTTTTATTAAAGCACAATCTCGAGGAAAAAAAGCTGATTAGGTAAGGGAGGAGAGCGTATGCCTAAATCTATCATTCAGACGGATAAGGCTCCCCGGGCCGTGGGACCCTATTCCCAAGCAGTCAAGTTAGAGGGGGAATCTTTGATCTTTATCTCCGGCCAGATCGCACTCGATCCCAAGACTGGCGATAGAGTTCACGGCGGAGTGGTGCAGGAGACGCGGCAGGTCTTCGAGAACCTCAAAGCCATCCTGGAGGCAGCCGGATCGAGCCTGGAAAAGGTGGTGAAGACCACGGTCTTACTGCACAGCATGGACGACTTCGGGGTGATGAACGAGGTCTACGGCCAGTACTTCAAAACCGATCCACCTGCCAGAGCGACGTTTGAGGCTTCCCGTCTGCCCAAGGGGATGAAAATAGAAATAGAGGCGATAGCTTACGCCTAAAAACCTCCAGCCGCTTCGGTCCACGGACAGGAGAGGATTGTACTTAAGCTTCTGTTCATCTGGCGTTTCAGTTTCTCCTGGAAAGGACACCATTATCCGGGCCGGAGACTGGCAATAACTGACTGGACTTTTCCAATTAGCATCAGTGAAAAGTCGGACGGAGCCAAGGGGCCTAAAGACAAGCTGGAGATTTTTTGCTATAGTGTTTCTGCCGGGGTTATAGTTTTCTCCCTCAGCCAGAAGTTTTGACCGCTACCGAAAGAGGGGTACACCTGCGACAGGGCTTTTCCCTGCCCAAATTCCTCTTCTAAGGACTCTCTTCTTCTCACCGATGACTCCTTGACCAAACGCCGTTGATGCTGGTTGAGTGTTTCTCTCATAAATCCCAAAAGTGTCCGGAAGGTCTTTCTTCTGAACAATAAACCTGAAGATTGGGTGACAGGTTTTGATACCGGGGTTGACGATATTGCAGGAAGAGCAAGGCAAGAGAGGCGGTCTTGTGGATTTATTGCGTTGGACAGTTGGCTGAGATAAAAGATCAGAGGATATTTAAGATCATTTGAAGCAAAGTGAGGCAACTCCCGCGGACGCGGAATCAAGTCAGCCTTAAGGGGACGGGAGCTGACTCCCTCCTTTGCTTCTTTTGTTTTCGGGAAGGTTCCTCCCGCGCTCAAGGCAAAAGGTCCCGTTCGCAAATGACAAAAGGATCAGAAGAATTCTGATCCTTTTGTCATAACAATTGAGACTGTGATTGAAACCTATGGCAAGACCGAAAGATCTTTTTAGCTTTCTTGCCTCTGGCCAGATCGCAGCCTTGGGAACTCGGGCCAATGACTATTTTTGCTTGGCCATTATGGCCTCTCTGAGTTCCCCCTCTTTGGCGGTCAACTCCTGATGTACCCCGGCGGCCAGTTCCTTGGCCGAGTGGTAGTTCCCGGCATCGTACTCAGCCCGAGCCTTCTCAAGGTTTTCATTCCATCTGGCCAACTCCTCAGTCAGTTCCCTCTGCTTCTTGGATATTCCCCATTGCTTGGCCATGTCCTGAGTCTCTTTCAACTGCTTCATGCTCTGGTCGATTGCCGCCAGGTAATCTTCCACCTCGGTCTTGGTGTTATCCTTGTTGGTGACGGCCTGGGTGGCCGCGGACTCCGCTGCGTTCTTGGCATCCATCAAGAGCTTCTTGGCCTCCCCATACTTCTTCTGTGCGATCAGATTTTCCGCCTCGGCGATAGAGTTCTCCGCCCGGGCGAAGAGATCCGGCGCATATTTGTCCGCCTCAGCCGCTCTGGCATTCTCCAAAGCAGCTTTGGCAGCCGCCAACTCCTCTGCGGGTTCTCCCCCGCAGCCCAGGATGAGAAGGAAAACCGGGACGATCAGAAGACCGGCAAACAAGATGTTTCTCTTCATCTGGATCCCCACTCCTTTCGTTTTGTGTTAAGGTTTTAAGATTGATTATCCCTTACTATCCAACGACACCTTCAATACTACTTCTACCCGTTTTGAATCGCGACTAATATATGTGCTCCGATTTTTTTGTCAAGAGATTTTTCTTAGGCTTTCTCGAGCGAACTCGGATAGCACCGTCTGTCCCAATCTCTTGCCGTTCTGAACAGGTGTGGCCTCTTTGAACACTCAAGGGCGCAATCGAGTGGAGAGACGAGAAGAGGCTGCTTCGGTGACGACCTTGCTATCGACTCCGTTTAGCACGCTTGCCGGGCAACGACGGATCGATTTTCTTCAATATCCTCTGGGAGAAGTCCAATCCCTTAATCAAGAGGGAGTTGGGATCTTTCTCATATTTGTCTTTGTTCTTATTCCACTGCTCTATTATCGTAACGATTTCCTTGTCTTCGGGATCAGTCAGAAGTTCTTTCAGCCTCCTTTTGGTTACGGGGAATTCGCCTGTTTTCCACTGCACGTATACCTTGAGCGCGATTATCGCCTCCTTGAATCGCCAATACATTTTTCGTGCTACGTTCTCCGCCAGATGAGGATGAGTATACAGGAACTTGCTCCAGAAACCGACCTCATCCGCTATCTTCTTTATCTCCATTATCATCTCCTCCCGGGTTGGCTCGGGAAGGTGACACTTCCCATAGAGTAGCTTTGCCCCGTAGTGAAACTGATGGCGGGAAAAGGGAATAAAGTTGTCCATGTCAAGGCGGGAGAAGAGAAGCACGGTCATCTTTCTATATCTTTCCTGATTCAGCACCGCTCTCAGTGCATCCAACTCCTTCTTGGAGATCTTCTCCAGCATGACCAGGGTGTCGACGTCGCTGTCCGGCTTCGCTTCACCTGTGGCCCAACTCCCATGATGGATGATGAAGACCAGGTTTTCGCCATAGGTCTTTTTCATCAGACTTACAAAGCTCTTCAGGAGCCTTTCAACTTCCGCCTTGGTCAAACAGACCTCCTGCCTCACTCCCTGTTCCTTCTCTCGACGCCAGTGGAGAGGGGGACTGCATTTGTAGCCGCAGACTTTAGTCTGCGCTTGAACCACGCACTCTAAAGAGTGCGGCTACATCTCTTGAGATTCAACTCACCCCCCGTATCCCCTTCAGGGTGTCCTTCGATCCCGACGATCTTCCTTCGACACTGAGTCTCACTTCGTGCCGAGCGCACTCAGTGCGAGGCAGGACGAAGTGCAGGATCGAGGGAAATCCCCTCAGGATGAACCCCTCTCCATTTTATGGAGAGGGGGACTGAGGGGGAGAGATCAGAGCTTTCCCGATCTCAAGATGGCTATCACCAGCCAGACACCCAATACTCCAGCGAAAACATAACCCAATATCCCAAACAAGGGATAACCGAGCAGAGTGTATTTGGTCTCGATGCGCATGATCAGAGACGAACCCACGATTATGGCGGCTATTACTAAGCTGAAAGAGACACGATTAGAGGAGCGATCCAGCTCCAGTATCAGTTTTTCCAGCCCTTTGTGCTGAAAGGTGAAGGAGAGACGTCCCCTGCCTAACTTTTTGATTATCCTCTTCAGTTCGAAAGGAAAGGCGACCAAGAGTTCCCGCAGATCGGTGGCAGCAGTAAATATGTCCCGGAGCAGCACCTTTGGCCTGAACTTGCGGTAGGCCAGCCTCTTTGCGTATGGTATCATCCGGGTTACCAGATCGTATTCGGGATCGAGCATCTTGGCCACTTCTTCGAAGGTGATCAGTGCCTTAGAAAACAGCATGAGCTCTGCCTGGATTTTGATGTCATGGCGATGAATTATCTCAAACGACTCGTTGATCAGGGTCTTCATGTCCAGGCGGGAAAGAGGAATCTTATGATACTTGTAAAGAAAATCAGCTAAGTCTGTCTCCAGTGCTCTTAAATTTACATCGTCTCCGACCACCTCCACGTCCTGATAAACTTTGACTATGCCGCCCGGATGCCAGGTGACCACCGAGATCAAAAGGTCGGCCAACTCGTCCATGGTGGTCTCGGACAGTCTCCCCATCATGCCGTAATCCACCGGAGCGATGACGTTTCCCTCCATGGCAAAGAGATTGCCCGGATGGGGGTCTGCGTGGAAGAACCCGTCCTCAAATATTTGCTTGAAGACCATCTTTCCACCTATACTGGCCAACTGCTTTTTATCGATCCCTTTTTTTTCCAGCTCCTCCAGATCGGATATCTTCACCCCATCGATGAACTCCATGGTCAAGACCTTCGAAGTGCTCATCTCCCAGAAGACCTGGGGAACGAAAACGCTCTTCTCGTCCTTGAAGTTTTCTCTGAACACCTCCATATTCCTGGCTTCATTGTTGAAGTCGATCTCCCGGCGGATGGATTTATTTAGTTCCTTCCTTATCCCAGTCGGATCGTACTGCTTGGATTCGGGTACGTATTTCTCCAGCAGGGTGGTCAGATCCTTCAGGATCTCCATGTCCGCATCGATGACCTTCTTGATTTCGGGCCTTTGAATTTTGAGAACGACGGTCTTTCCATCTTTTGTGACCGCCTTGTGCACCTGGGAAAGAGAAGCTGAGGCGACGGAAACGGTATCGAATGACGAGAAGTTCTCCTCCAAAGGAGCTTTAAGTTCACTCTCCACAATCTGCTTTGCCTGGGCAAAAGGAAAAGGTCCGACCTGATCCTGTAGTTTGGTCAGCTCCAGCACCAATTCCACAGGAATCAGAAACGGGCGCATGGAGAGGACCTGGCCCAACTTAACGAAGGTGGGACCCAACTCCTCCAGAGCCAATCTTATTCTCTGCGCATAGGTAAATTTCTCCAGCCCCTCCGCTTTCTTTAGCTCCTTTTTCTTTAGCCGGAGGCGAGACAATATCCTCATCTGGCCCAGAATCTGATCGAAACCATACTTCAAAAGAACGGTAACAATCTGGCGATACCGGCGAAGACTTCGTGTCCTTCTTAAAAGAGGAATCCACATAAAGAGAGGTATAAAATAAGAGTTGTGTCTACTTTATCTTTGTCAATAAACCCGTCTTTTTACTTCCAACCTGCCTGCGAAAGTATATCAAATGACTTATACTTAGTCAACAGAAAAAACCCTGGGCCTCCTTGGTGTCCGTGTTGCTATATACGTCATTGCGAGTCCCCCGTACGGGGGACGAAGCAATCCCTAAGGAGGCGACACTGACGGAGATTGCTTCGTCGGCCCCCGCCAGAGGCGGGGAACTCCTCGCAATGACAGGTCAATTGATCGACTCCCCCTCGTCCCAACCCTCTCCCCGGTCTATACACCATACGGGGAGAGGGAATGAGCAACCGTAGGTCCGAAATGGCGAAGCCTTTCGGACAGGGATGTTGGTAGGACTTCAATAGCTCGTAAGGGCGATTCCCCGCCTCTGGCGGGATGTTCCACATGCATCCCCCTCACCAACCGCCCCCGTGCCGACGTACAATTATCAAATATTTAGTTCTGGCGTCGAAAAGTGTAAATAGCTATATTCTCTTCGTGCAAGGGTGAGAGAATTCAACATCATGTCACTTAAAACCGAGGTGAAAACGCCATGAGATCGCCCGACAGCGAGCCAGGTGACAGCAACAAGGGAGACGAAAAGAAAGCGCTGGATGAGAGCAAGACCGAATCTTCACGTCCGTCTGATTTTATCCGAGAGATCATCGATGAGGACCTGAAGACCAACAAGCACGGCGGGCGAGTGCATACCCGATTTCCGCCGGAGCCGAACGGCTATCTGCATATTGGCCATGCCAAGTCGATCTGCCTGAATTTCGGCATCGCCGCACAATACGGCGGACTCTGCAACCTGCGATTCGACGACACCAATCCGAGCAAGGAAGAGATTGAATACGTCGAATCAATCCAGCAGGACGTTCGCTGGCTGGGATTCGATTGGGAGGATCGGCTGCTTTTCGCGTCAGACTACTTCGAACAGCTTTACGAGTACGCCGTGAAGTTAATCGAAAAAGGCGCTGCCTTCGTCGACGACCAGAGTGCAGACGAAATCCGGAACACCCGGGGCACCTTGACCGAACCTGGCAAGGAGAGTCCGTATCGCAGCCGTTCAGTTGAGGAAAACTTAGATCTTTTCGAGCACATGCGGGCCGGAGAATTCCCTGACGGTTCACGCGTGCTTCGCGCAAAAATCGACATGGCCTCCGGGAATCTTAACATGCGCGATCCGGTGATGTACCGTATCCTGCATGCAACGCACCATCGGACGGGCGACAAGTGGTGTATCTATCCGATGTATGATATGGCTCATGGCCAGTCGGACTCCATCGAGGGGATCACTCATTCGATCTGCACGCTCGAATTCGAAGACCATCGGCCACTGTACGATTGGTATCTAGATGAACTGGGCGTCCATCATCCTCAGCAGATCGAGTTCGCGCGGCTGAATCTCAGCCACACCATCATGAGCAAGCGAAAGCTTCTGAAATTGGTACAGGAACGACACGTTGTCGGCTGGGATGACCCGCGGATGCCCACCCTGTCGGGCTTGCGCAGGCGCGGCTACACGCCGGAGTCAATCCGGGACTTCTGTGACCGTATCGGAGTGGCCAAGCGGGATAGCGTGGTTGACATCGCGCTGCTCGAACATTGCCTGCGCGAGGATCTAAACAAAAAAGCGCGGCGTGTGATGGCCGTTTTGCGTCCGCTTCGGGTGGTCATTGACAACTATCCGGAAGGTCAAACGGAGGAGCTGGAAGCGGTAAACAACCCGGAGGATCCGAGCATGGGAACGCGGAAGATTCCCTTCTCGCGGGTGCTGTATATTGAACAAGATGATTTTCGCGAGGAACCACCCAAAAAGTTCTTCCGTCTTGCTCTTGACCGGGAGGTGCGTTTGAAGCACGCTTACATTATAAAGTGCGAGAGCATTGTTAAGGATGAGAAAACCGGCGAGGTGGTGGAACTCCACTGCACCTATGATCCTGAGACCAAGAGCGGCGGGGCCAAAGCTTCACGCAAGGTCAAGGGAACACTTCACTGGGTGTCCGCCGACCATGCTCTGCAAGCCGAAGTTCGCCTTTATGGCCACCTCTTCGCAAAAGCAGACCCGGACGACGTGGATGAAGGTTCTGATATCACAGCCAATCTGAATCCCGACTCCCTGGAAACATTGACTTCCTGTCGAGTCGAACCAAGCTTGACAGGTGCTAAGCCGGGAGACCGCGATCAGTTCCTCAGGCTGGGCTATTTCTGCGTGGATACCGATTCGTCGGACCAGGAACTCGTCTTCAACCGGACGGTATCACTGCACGATACATGGGCCAAGATTGAGAAGGCGCAGAAGAAGGGGTAGGAAGATCGTGAGCTCATGGGAATCTCATCGCCCTCCGCCTGGAGCGGAAATCCCACAACCCCCTCACCCTGGCCCTCTCCCCAAGGGGAGAGGGAACTTGATAGACTTCCCCCACCCCTGATAGGTCCGGCCATCCGACAAGCTCATGGTGCTGAGCGAAGTCGAAGCAGAAGCTCACTACAAGTCGGAAAGGATAAGAACGAGAACGATAAAGTGGGGACGCACGAAGTCTTTGGCTCCTGGCCTACACACGTCTTTGGCACATATGAATATGAAAAAAGAAAGACTCCAGAGCGTCACTCTGGAGCCTTCTGTAGTTCTCTTCAAGGCAGCTTATTTCTTTTCAGTTGCCCTGGTGCCCCGAGCCTTCCTGGTCGCCTTTTTGATCTCCTTAGGCTCCTTGGGTGGAGTTGGGGTGCTCCTTGGTTTGTCTATCACTGCTCTCACCTCCTAAGTGAGGCAAGATTGTTGAAAGCCGCATTTCCGCTCAGGCCAAGCACTGCCCGCGGGTTCGATTCAAAAACGTATGATGCGGCCGGCCTACTACTTCTCTTCCTCTTCTTCCAATTCTTCGTCCTCCACGGACCCCACATCAGCACACTCGTCGCAGCAGTACGGATCGTCACCAACCCATACCGGCTCTCCCTTGATCTTCTCTCCGCAGGATGCACACTTCATATCCTCACCTCCTTTGGTGCTTAATCACTAAAGCCAAGTAATTTCGGTTCTCTTTCGGGAATTTGTCCGAAAGCGGAATCGAAGCAATTTAGCGACCCATAATACGCATCCGGCTGACACCGTTGCTAAGGAAATCTCTAACCCTGGAAGGAAAATTTTTTCGGCTCAAAAAAATCCGACCTCTCCGGGACTAGTTGGCCCGGAAATTGCTTGCAATCGGTTGTGCCCCACGAGATTGATCTTTCCGGGATGGGTACCATACTTCCGGCGACATACCTCAACCAGGTAAAGGCGTGGCCTGAGTTGATCGCTCGGAGCACTAAGCAGCACGAAGGAGGGAGTTGGGTCTCGTCCCCCTTGTATCTTGATTAGACGGGAGTATTTTGTTATGATGTGAACAAGGAACTGATAGATAGTGAGTAATCCGGTGTTCCCGGGGGGTACACCGGACGGCGGGTGAGAGATCGAAACCCCCTGG
>JBAUFO010000223.1:0-6560 GCA_049679185.1 Candidatus Zixiibacteriota bacterium | reverse complement strand
TCGTAGGGACAGCCCTTCAGGGTGAATCCCTTCAGGATGAACCCTCGTGGCTGTCCGGCTCGGGCTACGGATAGGGACCCCACCATGGCGGGATTTCGCAAGCTCAACCAGCCCTGAACCGCATGGTTGGGGGCAAGCCCTGTCCCTAAGTCCATCGCGCGATGCCTGTTTTCCCTTGACTAATCGCGAAATTGTGTTAGGTTGTAGGAGTGGTAAAAGGGTTGCGACGCGGACAAGCGCAGACCCTGTTCCAATCCGCAAATCAGAAGTCCTAATTCTGGCTGAAGGAGACACCAATGAAAAGTGTAAAGATTTTCCCCTGTGCCTTTCTTTTTCTAGCGCTATTCTTTCTCTTGTTCGGCTCTGCAGTTCCCAAGGATAAAGTTGACGAAGAGATAGAAGCCATCCAGAAGATGGTTGATGAGAAGGGATATAACTGGACCGCGGGCAGAACCTCGGTGATGGAGCTTTCCGAAGCAGAAAGGCAGAATCTCTACGGTTTGGAGATACCGGAATGGTACGATGAGTGGTTCAAAAACACCAAGAAGTTGGTCGCCCCTCCCGGCGCTTTCTTTCCTCCGGCCTTTGACTGGCGCGATTCAGCCGGCGTCACCCCGGCTAGAAACCAGAAGAACTGCGGGAGCTGCTGGGCCTTTGGCGCCCTGGGAGCTCTGGAGGCCATGGCGAAGATCTACGGAGGGACGGAGCTCGACCTCTCAGAGCAGCAGATCCTCTCCTGTAGAGCTTACGGCTGGGGATGTAACGGTGGCTGGATGACCTATTGCTACGAGCTGTTTCAGGATTATGGCTCGATCAGTGAGCAGTGCATGCCCTACCACGCCAACGATACCGATCCCTGCATACAGGAATCCTGTGAGGTACTGGCAAAGATCACCGGCTGGACTCCGGTGGCCCATGACGTGAACTCGATTAAAACTGCTCTTATGACCGGGCCGGTATCCTGCGCCATGACCGCTTACGACGATTTCAGTTCCTACACAGGAGGTTGCTACGAACACGAGAATACTGAGCCATGTAATCACGCCGTCTTAATCGTGGGCTGGGACGATACCATGTGCGATGGCGAGGGCGCCTGGATCGTGAAAAACAGTTGGGGCCAAAGCTGGGGTATAAACGGCTTTTTCTACATAAAGTACAATAGCTGTTTGATCGGCTACGCTACCGATCTGATTTATTACACACCCCCGGGTCCGTACGTCACTTTGGAGGATTTAACTGTGGATGATGCTGTTGGAGGTGACGGAGACGGCAGAGCGGAACCGGAAGAGACGGTGGATCTGTATCTGACCTTCTCCAACATCTGGGTTCCGCTCACCGGCGCTTCACTCACCGCTGTGCCCGATACGGACGGCTTGGTTATGATGACGGATCAGGCCTATTTGGGTGACATTCTGGCGCCAGATACGGTGATCAACTTTGCGGCGCCGATCCAATTTCAGGTTCCCGCCGATTTCCCCTCCGCAAGGGTAGCCTTCACGTTTGAGATTACGGGAAACAGCGGTGAATACAGCAAGAGTTGGACCAGGGAGGTCTGGATTGGGCGCTCCACCATCCTTTTGGTTGACGATGATGAAGGGGCAACCGTGGAGAGCTATTATTGCGAGGCAGTGGATGCGGTGGGTCCTCTGTATGACGTGTGGGATAAGAGCAGCCCGGTGAACAAATCCTACAACTTCTCCGATTACGATGTGGTGATCTGGTTCACCGGGGATCACAGAGAGTCGGTTTTCTCCGATGACGATATCCTGACCTTGACCGACTACCTGGATAACGGCGGCAGGCTCTTTTTGTCCAGCCAGGATGCGGCGGAGGCACTGTCCGGCTCACCCAATCCGCAGCATAACCTCTTTTTGCAGGATTACCTGCACGTCGCCTACGATGGGAGCTGCAGCAGGCTTCTGATCGCCCAGGGCCCCGGGGATGAAGTAGGAGACGATCTATGGGTCTGGCCGGGGAGCACTCCCGGAGCCAACAATCAAAGCTCCAAGGATGCCCTATCACCCGATCCAGAGGCGGACGCGGCTCTGTTCTATGCCAACGCCGGGTTTACCCCCACCGATTCGGTGGCCGCCATAAAGTTCCAGGGCGACTATAAGCTGGTTTTCTTCGGGTTCGGCTTCGAGGCGATAAACTCAAGCGGCATCTATATGCATGGGCACTACGTGAGCAAGCCTGAAGTAGTGATGCAGAGGATTCTGGATTGGCTGAATACGCCTTGGATCTACGTGTACGGGGATGCGAATTTCGACCAGACGGTGGACGTGGGAGACATCGTCTACCTGACCAATTATCTTTACAAGGGTGGATCGGCGCCTCTGCCTCCGCCCGCAGGAGATGCTAACGGCGATTGTACAGTCGACTTGGGAGACGTGGTCTATCTGGTGAACTACCTGTTCAAAGGAGGTCCGCCTCCTGTGGAGGGTTGCGCATAAACCCGAAAACAGCTACCGGATCGGACAGGGGTTGTACCCCTGTCCGTAGAAAGGGCGGGGGTTCAACCCCCACCCCAACAGGAAACCCGAAAACAGCTAATCGAACAATCATCAGATGCAGTAAAGAAGCTGAGGAAGGCTGGTGCCTTCCTCGACTTTTATCTGAGCACAGAACTACCTGTTCGTAACGGACGAGGCGTCCGTTGCCAGCCGAGGGAATTAACCGGAACCTAACTTAAGTTAGGTTCCGGTCCCGAGCCTCCGATCCCGCCGGGCTTCCGCCAGATCGGACACTGGGGTTGTACCCCTGTCCGCCCATACGCCCTCCAGGCCTGCAGGGGGGCGGTCGTCTGACCGTAGAAGGGGGCGGGGGTTCAACCCCGCCCCAACAGCACGATTCGGGTTCCAACCTTCTTGTTCCGCTCTGATTCTATCCGCTTATGGAGAGAGCACCCCCGTCCCAAAACCCAAATGCATAATCACAAATAGACGTTATATTGGGCACAGAAGGTAGGGGAGGCTCAAGTTTAGCTTTCTTTATCTTATGAAGCTTCTGCAGAAACAAGAAGTCAGTCTGTTAACCATAGCACTAAACACCTTTGCCCTCTTTTTCGGGTTCACCGTCTGGCGGGTGATATTCAACAATTTCGCCAAAGAGGTCTTGGACGTTACCCCCACCCAGATAGGAATCATCCAATCGGTCCGGGAGATTCCCGGGCTTTTGGGATTTGCCGTGGGAGCTCTGGCTATTTACATAGCCGAGGTCAGAATCGCCACCTTAAGCATCGTGCTCACCGGTGCAGGATTGATACTGGTGGGACATTCCGATTCGGTTTTCATGCTGGGGGTGGGCACGCTGGTGATGAGCGTAGGATTCCACGGCTTCATCTCCTCCAATCAGGCGCTTCTGCTTCACTTCATCAAGACCAGGGAATCGGGAAAGGCACAGGGGAAGATAGCCAGCACGGAATCCATGGCCGGAGTCGCCGCCACAGCCTGCGTTCTGGCAGCCACCTTCTTTTTCGGCTACCGCGAGACATTGACAGTTTTTGGGGCTGTGGTCATCCTGGTGGGAATCTACTTCACCTTTACGCTCAAGTCCAACCGGGCAAAAGAGGAGCAGAGAAAGGTTACCTTAAAGAGGAAGTACTCTCTTTACTATTTTTTGAGTTTCTTAAGAGGATGCCGCCGACACATCTTTACCACCTTCGCCATATTCCTTTTGGTCGCCAACCACCAGATATCCATCTCCACAGCGGCGCTACTTTTCTTCGTCTCCAACGTGGTTAACATTTACACATACCGTCGGATAGGAGCCTTAGTGGAGAAGTGGGGGGAGCGAACAGTGCTAGTGGGAAGCTCCTTCTTCTTGATCTTCATCTTCACGGGCTATGCATACATCCCCTGGTTGCCGCTTTTGGCCGTCTTCTACGTGCTGGATAATATCCTTTTCGCCTCGTCCATCGCACTTCATTCTTACATCAGAAAGATATCGGACAAGGCGGATCTGACCAGCTGCATATCTTTCAGCGTCACGGTGAATCACATCTCGGCGGTGGTGCTGCCGATACTCGGCGGCGTGATATGGGAGCTTTTGGGATTTAGAGCCACCTTTCTTTTCGGAGCAGCTATCGTCTTTATCGATATGCTCTTCTCTTTTAGGATAAAAATCAGGGGGGATACTTGAAGATAGGATCTGGAGTGTTCACCTTTAGGTGAACCAGATCGAGATTCTTTCTATTTCTATATCTCTCGGTCAGGCTGAAGCCCGACATTCCAGGAGTGAATTCTTCTGGATTTTCTGCCCAAGACTATCCCGCAAACTTCCATCACTTGCTACGAGACAGCTTTTCAACCCTGCACTTTAAGAGCTGGCTCTGCCTCGGGGACTGCGACTGGCTTCTCTTCCAATGCCGGGAGCTTGATCAGGAACAGAGTGTAAGTCCCTTCATCACTGTACACTTCGATGCTGCCGCCGTGGTCTTTGACCATTTCGGCAACCCATAGCAACTCCAGGCCCAGTCCGTTTCTCTTGCTGGTGAAACGCTCTTTGAACACCTTTGAAAGATCGGATGTACCTATGCCCGTTCCGTTATCCGAGATTTGAATCTGTACTCCCTGCCCTTGGTTGGCCCCGCTTACCTCTATGGTAATGGTTTTTACTCGATCCGGGGTCTGCTGTAAAGCATGAGCTGCATTTTCCAGAATGGCACAAAGCATCCGCCGCAGTTGGAGCTTGTTTCCTCTCACCCTGGGCATGCCCTCCTGAAAATGAGTAGCGAGGATGATGTCGCGAAACTTCTCCTGCGATCTGAGCACAAGTAACTCTTTCTGGAAGAGGTTCACCAAATCCAGCGGCTCTTTGCTTGGCGGAGGCGCTGGCGATACGGTCAGATCCAGAATTAATGTTCTCATATTCTGTAAGGCATCTCTCATAACGCTCATGGTCCTGGCTGATTTGCCCAGGCTGACCTCATCCAACTCCAGCGGCAGGGCATCAGAGGCGATAGAGAGTTTTTTGACTTCCGCGGTCATGATATTGGCTATCTGTTCGGCCGTTGTCCGCCTCTGGGATGATCTTTCCTGCATCCTCTCTTCTTCTTCCCGGCTCTTATTCTGAGTCACGTCTTGTATTAGGTGAAGTCTCCCCTCACTCCTTCCCTCTTTGTTACGCAATTCGGTGATGGTAGCGAAAGAGAGGAAGTGCTCGCTGCTTTTCTTCCTGGCTATAACTTCCCCCTCCCACACACCTCTACCCTGCAATTCCTCTTGAATCCCTTCGGCAAGAAAAGACCAGGAATTATTAGCCCACAGCATGTTAAGAGGCTTGCCCATCACCTCTTCGCTGCTGTAGCCGAATTCCTCTTCCGCCGCCTTGTTGAACAGGGATATGAGATCATCCTCTCCGGTGCAGATTAGAGGATAAGGGACAGAGGAAAGCAACCGATTTGAGAGGTTTTCTTTCTCTTCTGTGGGTACTTGAGATTCTTCTGAGGATTCCTGGCTTCCTGTCGTGCCCACCTTCTCTTGTAGGGAACGGTATGCCTGATGAAGCTGTTCGTTCTTCTCTTTAAGCTCGTCGATTAGTCGAAGATCGGATTGCTTTATTCGCGAACTTAAAACCTTGACGATCTGATATGCGATCAAAGGGTGATTATTCAGGATGGTCAGAAAATTCGACCTGGAAAGTTGAAATACCTTGGTCGCTTTGGTGGCTTGAGCAGTCGCAGGACGCGGAGATTCGTCAAGAAAGCCTGATTCGCCAAAGATATCTCCTTCTCTCCTTAAGACTCGACTGCTCTCCTCCTCTTTGTCCTTTGCCGTACGGCTGATCTTTATCGCGCCTTCCTTGATGACGAAGAGGGTATCCCCCAGCGTTCCCTCCTTGAAGAGAGTCTCGTCAGAGGAATAGGTTTTTCCCTTGAAAAAACCACAGATCTTTTTCAGGCTGGCGGAATCGAATGTTGAGAAGATTGGCGTCTTACGCAACAGCTTAATCGTCTCGGCAGACATATTTCCCCCTTGTGGTTTAGCGAAACTTGTCCCCTTTTCTATATCGTCATCCAAAGAGCGGGCTAAAAGTTTTTTTGGCTAGGCGGAGCATTATGGATGGATCGGTTTGTCGTTCTGAGTCCAGCTTCAAGCGAGGCGAAGAATCTAACGTCGGAGATGCTTTGCTTCACCCCGCACCAAGAGATGCAGGGCTTCCCTCAGCCTGACAGAGCCAGGTTTCAGGCCGGACTGGGGTGTGTGCGTCACGAACGGGGATCGGTCAACGGATGGAACGGATCAAGCGGAAAGCCTGGATTTCGTGATTTCATCCTCTCTATCCGTCCAGACGGACGCCCGTCTGGGCGCTGAATCCGTTGACTTCATTCGCCGCTCGCGCCGTCCCTGGGACCGCCGGACGATTCTCTAATTTCCTCTCCCCTCTGGGGAGAGGACCAAGGTGAGGGGGACTTCTCAAACCGAACTGATTCTCCCCCTTGTATCTTGATTAGACGGGAGTATTTTGTTATGATGTGAACAAGGAACTGATAGATAGTGAGTAATCCGGTGTTCCCGGGGGGTACACCGGACGGCGGGTGAGAGATCGAAACCCCCTGG
>JBAUFO010000222.1:0-38875 GCA_049679185.1 Candidatus Zixiibacteriota bacterium | reverse complement strand
GTCCACGCCCGTCTGTTCCTTGATTGAATCCAGCAGGGGGATTCTCTTCCACGACGGGATTAAGTCTATTTCATTGCCTTCGAATTCAAATTTGTTTTTTCCCAGGACCTGCGTGGTCGCGAAATTTAAAAGCCTCTCGTAGAGCTCCATGACGTCGTTATAATCCGCATAGGCCTGGTACAGCTCCAGCATGGTGAACTCGGGATTGTGGTTTCTGTCCATCCCCTCGTTGCGGAAGCTTTTGGATATCTCGTAGACCTTGTCGAACCCCCCCACTATCAGCCTCTTCAGATACAGCTCGTCGGCGATTCGCAGGTAGAGATCGATGTCCAGGGCGTTATGATGGGTGGTGAAGGGCCGGGCAAAGGCGCCGCCATAAAGGGGTTGTAGAATGGGAGTCTCCACCTCCACGAATCCCTGGTCATCCAAAAATCCCCGCAGGGCCTTGACCAGTTCGGTGCGGAAGAGGAAGATCTTTTTGACCTCGTCGTTCACGATCAGGTCGACGTATCTCTGTCTGAATCTCAACTCCTTGTCCTGAAGCCCATGCCATTTTTCCGGGAGCGGCCGGAGCGACTTGCATAGGATGCAGAAGTCGGTCGCTCTGACGGTGATCTCACCGGTTTTGGTCTTGAACACCTTTCCGGTCACGCCCAGGAAATCTCCTATATCGAAGAGATCAAAAAGCTCGAATTTTTCCTTTCCCACGTCATTTGACTTTACATAAATCTGAATCTTCCCCGCTCCGTCCTGAAGATGGGCAAAGAGGCTCTTGCCGTGCAGGCGAAGGGAGATGATCCTGCCGGCGATTTTGACCTCGGTTTCCTCACCTTCGAGCTTCTCGGAATTCTGGATTATCTCCGAAGAGAGGTGTGTTCTCTTAAAGCCGTAAGGATACGGATCGATGTTTTTCTCTTTCAGTTTCTTCAACTTCTCTTTTCTGTGCAGGATAAGATCGCTTTCCTGTTCCATATATATTTCTCCCTGAATCTCGTGCTCCTGGATGGACGCGTACAACTCAAAGAATCTAAGAGATTGGTAACCGCCTCGCCTTTGAGGACGCTGGATTAAGTCAAATCGCAATATAAGATTGGCCTTGTGGGGTGTCAAGGAAAAGATAGGTTGCCCTTTTCGGGGCAGGCGGGTTAAATCCTTGCTTTTCGTTGGTAAGGGACGCTTCGCCTGTTACCGTGTTGTTTACGTCACGGACGAGGGCGTCCGTGACGAACAAGGATGCCTTAATTGTTCACGGCGATTGTAGTTGCCCGATTCCCGGACGGGACCGTCTGGTCATCGGGCTGGATGAGCAGACGCTCACCCGTCTGGGTGAATCGAACCCCTACGATTAAAAGAAATGTGGCGCAAGTACTCAAGAACCTGCGCCACAATCTTCAAGCTGCTTGAGATCTAATATCCTTCTGCTATTTCAGCAGATGATCCAGCATGAACACATAGGAGCGGGTGAAATCTTCGATCAGTAGGGTCTTTTGGGCTCCTCCATGCCCGGACTTGGTCTGTTCAAAGTAGAGCACGTCCTTGCCCAGCTCTTTGAGCACGTAACCGAAGCGGCGGGGATCGCCGGGGAAGACGCGCGGGTCGTGAAATCCCGCAGTCACCAGGATCGGCCGGGAAACGTTATGGGCGAAGAAAATCGGCGAAAGCTTCTGGGTCAGTTCACTCCCCACCGGTCCCATCTCCTTCTCCCATGTACCGGTGGTGGTGATGTCTCCATGGGTGGTGGAGTAATCAACGTCGGCAACGCCCACCTCGGAGACCACACAGGCGAATTTGTTCGGATAATTGGCGGCCAGGTAGTTTACCGTATAGCCGCCGTAGGAGGCACCCCAGATGGCGATCTTGTCGGGATTAGACCATTTCTCATTGATCAAATAGTCGATGGCGGCAACATCGTCCTCCAATGCGGAGAAGCGTCCCTCCAGGTTGTCTGCCTGTTCCCAGGCGGGCCCGTATCCGGAAGAGCCCCGCACATTGGGGAAGAGCATGACCAAACCACGACTTAAGGCGAAGGCTATGTTGCGCTGAAAATACGGGCGGCTCTGGGATGGTGGACCCCCGTGATAACTGACCACCGCCGGATTGTTTCCATCCTTCTTTGCATCTTTGGGCGCGTACAGCAGCGCAGGGATCATGGTGCCGTCCTTGGAGGGATAACGAACGACCTTCACCTCCATCTTGGAAAAATCGAACCCGAAGGTGGATACGGGAACCATCTGCTCTACGGTCTCCCAGCCCAAACGGAAATGGAAGAAGGTGGGAGGTATGCGGGGCGAACTGAAATCGAACACGACGTCCCCATAGTCGTTGGCAGCGACGTTAGTGATCACGCCGATCTCGGGCTGGGGCACCTCCACCCGCTTACCATTAAGGTCGAAGGCCATCAGCTCGGAGTATCCGTCTCTGTTTACCGATCCCACGGCGATCTGGAGCTTGGCAATCCATGAGTAGGCGTCAAGCTCCAGCTTGGGATCAAACACCAACTTCAACTTCTTGGGTTTCTTGAGATCGATCAGGGCGATCTTGGCGAACTCCTCCTCGGTTGACAAAGCATCCGTGTAGGTCAGAACGTCGCCGTCGGAGGTGAATAGCCCGCCATAGTACAACCCGACTTTGGTGATGTCCTTGGTCTTCCCGGTGGCCTCATCCAAGATGAAGAGCTGGCTTTCAGAGAAGCTCAGCCATCGGGTGAGAATCAGCTTTCCCTCCTGATAATCATCCGGTCCAAACCAGCCCGGTTCGGTATAGAAGGTATCTATCTTTCCGGTGGAGATGGTGTATTTGATCAACGTCTGGGTCTTGCGGTCGTTGGATATCAAGAAGAACTCGTCTTCGTTCTTGAAGATCAGACTCCGGTATTGAATGGCAGGAGCGACCAGAAGGGGTTGGAATTTCCCGTCGCGGTCGAACTTGTAGATGTCGAAATTCTCGTTCCCATACTGATGGACCAATGCCAGAACGTACTTGCCCGAGGGATGGACATAGTAGTAGGCGATGGATATGCCCTGATCCGCCCAGTTGTTAGGGGTGAGTTGGTGGGGAAACTCCATGGGTGAGTCGACGTAGAAGAGTGACTGGACCTCGCCGGTGATCCGCATCATAAAATAGATCCTGCCGGTGTTATCAACCTGCGGGTCGGTGGCTAAGTCGATTCCCAGAAGGAAGCTGAGGTCGTCGTAGGTGGACTGCCAGTATTTGGAATTTCTCAAGACCTGGTCGGCTACCTGATTGCAGCTATCGATGTAGCTTAGGATACGGGTAGTATCCTGTGTTATCCAGGTGTCGGCCTCCTGGAGTATCTCCAGCACCCTCGGCTCCGCGGACACGTCGGAGCATGACAGCCACGCTCCCACCAGGAGCGCACCCAGCATTAGAACAGCTTTGAACTTCATGTAACACCTCCTTTAAGAGTTCAGTTCAGCGCAAGATATGGCATTTGAACTGGCCGGTCAAGGGAAAATCCTCCTTGCACCGGTACTCTCACCTTACACGCAGGCTGGCATTCGTCCTGCCCTTCGGTTCTGAGACCCTCAGGGTCGGAGGAAGGAAACAGTCCGGAGGAGGCCTGCGGCAGCCATTCCACCTCTACGAGAGTTGTGTGGTCCAGGTTGCGATCCCCCAACCACTGAGGGAAGAGCTCCCCGACGGAGTGTCTGAGAGAGATAAGACCTTCAAAAAGCATCAAGAGAAGTTTGGGCTTGACAAGCAAGGGTGATTAGGTAGCTTATAAAAAATCTTCAACCCGTTGCCGGGACTTAAGATGCTCAAACCTAAGTTCGCCGCTTTCTGTTTAACCTTCCTTCTTTTAAGCTCAATCGTTTCCGCTTCGGGGATTCCGGTCAGGTTACAGGCGGTGGACACGCCGAATGACAGAGGTAGAAGTATCACCCTTACCATCGAAGGCCTTCTTCAGGATACCGCGCAAGTCGAATACGAAATATTGAGATCGGCCATAGAGGAAAAAAGCTTTGAGATGGTGGGCAAGGTATCGGCGAAGGATACCATATTCATCGACGACAGCGTCAAAGACGGGGTCGAATATCTCTATGTGCTCAAAGGAACCGAAGACCAAGACGTCCAGTTCTCCGCGGTGGTCGGGCCGGTGGTCTCCAGGGGACAATGGTTCAACACGGAAAGGACCAACGTCCTTTTGGGAGTAGTCATCTGCTCCCTGTTCATTTTGGGATTTATCCTCTATGCCAGAAAGGGAAAGAGGTTTTACGTCAGGCCAATTTCCGGCCTAGAGGCGGTGGACAACGCCATCGGAAGGGCCACCGAGATGGGGAAACCGATACTCTACTCCTCGGGCCTTGGCAAGATGGACCGGGTGGCCACCATGGCGTCCATGAATATCCTGGCCAGCGTGGCGGAGAAGACGGCGGAATATAATACTCCCTTGATCTTTCCCAACTACGATCCGGTGGTGATGGCCACAGCGCAAGAGGTGGTCTTCGAGGCATATTCCAGGGCGGGACACCCGGAGGCATTCAATCCGGATAACATTTTCTTCGTGACCCAGAGCCAGTTCGGCTATGCGGCGGCAGTGGACGGAATCATGACCCGCCAGCTCCCTGCCACCAATCTCTTCTTCGGCACCTTCGAGGCAGAGGCGCTGATTCTTGCGGAGACCGGCAACTCCGTGGGTGCACTCCAGATCGCCGGAACCGACTCCACCATCCAGCTCTCCTTTTTCATCGTGGCGTGCGACTATACCCTGATCGGAGAGGAGCTTTTCGTCGCCAGCGGATACCTGACCAAAGACCCGCAGATTCTGGGCAGCATTAAAGGACAAGACTTCTTGAAGGCGCTTGTGGTTTTATTGATCCTGATCGGCGGAATAGCAGGGATTTTAGGTTGGAACTGGTTTGTCAAACTCTTCTCGATTGGATGAGATTGGTACACCAGAACCTAACTTAAGGTAGGTTCTGGTGTCCTTGATGAGAATGAACATAACAAGCTCCATGTCATTGCGAGGAGTCCCCCATTCTGGGGGACGACGAAGCAATCTGTTGAGATTGCCGCGCTCCCTACGGTCGCTCGCAATGACATAGCCAGATCATCAGGAAGACAACATGCAAAGAAGAATCCCCTTAGTCGTCTGCTTTGTCTTCGGCCTGTTCATGCTGGTTCAGTTTTTTGTTCCTCACGGGCTGTCCGGAGCAGCTTACGAGACCGTCCTGGATTGGATGCAGATCGTCTTTGTTTTCACCCTGCTGGTAGGGGCGATAAGCTATGCGAAGCTAAACGCAAAAAAAGTCTCCCGAACTGAAACTGGTTGGGGCTACAATGCGATCGGGTTGGCAGGTTTAATGGTGATGGTGATCCTGGGACTGTGGAAGGGAACCGGTGAAGGAACCCCGTTTCTGTGGATGTTCAATAACGTGCAAGCACCGATGCAGTCCACCATGTTTGCACTCTTGGCTTTCTTCGTGGCCTCGGCCGCATATCGCGGATTCCGTGCTCGAAGCTGGGAGGCGGGAGTTTTGCTGTTGGTGGCAATCGTGGTAATGCTGGGACGGGTTCCCCTGGGGAATCTTATCTCTCATTGGATTCCGGATGCGGCCAACTGGATCTTGCGCACTCCCAGCATGGCTGCAAAAAGGGGAATCTATATCGGAATCGGTTTGGGAACCATCTCAACATCGTTGAGGATAATTCTGGGAATTGAGAGAACATATTTGGGCGGGAAATGATATGTCTAGACAATTGATATTTGTTTTGATTGCTCTATCCGTCGCCGTTCCTCTGGTGATTAAAATCGGGCTGCCCAATGAGGTCACCTCCGAGGTAATGCAGGTATATGAGGAGATAGACCGGTTGGATTCCGGCTCGGTGGTTTTGGTCTCTTTTGACCATGAGGCATCCTCTCTGCCGGAGGTGAAACCGATGGCTCTGGCTATCCTGCGTCATTGTTTCTCCAAGGATCTGAAGGTGATTGGATTGGCACTTCTGGCAGAAGGAACTGCTATCGGAGATCAGATTCTAAGAGAAACGGCGGATGAATACGAGGCTGACTACGGAAAAGATTACGTCTTTCTGGGATTCAGGCCGCAGTATCAGGCCGCTATCCTGGGGATGGGAGAGGATATAAGAAGAGTCTTTCCGGAAGACTACAGCAATACGCCACTGGTTCGGTTGCCTATCATGAGAAAGGTGAGGAATTACGAAGACATTGCCCTGATCATTTCCGTATCGGACGGAGACATGCCGGTGTGGTGGGTGGATTATGCCGTATCCCGCTATCACAAGAGGCTTGCCGTGGCCGCGACCGCGGTGATGGCCACCTCATTTTACCCGTTCCTCTCCTCCGGTCAGATGATAGGCCTCTTGGGTGGACTCAAGGGGGCGGCGGAATACGAAATACTGATCGACAAGCCGGGGATGGGACAGAGAGGTATGGATGCTCAATCTGTTTGTCACCTGGTGATCATACTTCTGGTGATAGCAGGAAATGTTGGTTATTTCATGAGGAAACCGTCCGCCGTCGGCCGACCACCGACCGCCGCAAAAGCGAAATAAAGGGTTTGGCGGTGGACTGCGGAGGAGGTCACTAATGTCATTGCGAGGAGCCTCCCGTACGGGGGGCGACGTGGCAATCCCAGGAGATTGCTTCGCTCACTTCGGTCGCTCGCAATGACAGTACACAGTATTTTGACAGGACAAAGGAAGCTATGTCAGTAGGGATTCTGATCGCAGCTTTTCTAACCCTGTGTATTTTCTCATTTCTGTACAGGGATAATCCCTTTTACAAGTTCGCCGAGCATCTTCTGGTGGGCGTGTCGGTCGGATACGTGCTGGTTATCGCCCTGAACACTACGGTTATGCCAAAATTGATAAATCCTGTGTTCAAACAGGGGAGATTTGACTATATTGTACCGGGAATCCTGGGTTTGTTTATGCTTGTCAGGTTTTTTCCAAAAATAGCCTGGCTGTCCCGGATTTCTATCGCTTTGATTATTGGAGCGGGTGCCGGCGTGGCCATCCCGGCCACGATTCAGGCGAAGATCTTCGCCCAGATGCAGGCAACCATGATCAACTTCGCCTCCGTGGACGGGATCGTTGTGTTCGTCGGAATCGCCACCACCCTGGCGTATTTCTTCTTCTCCAAGGAGCACAAGGGCTGGTTTGGGAGCACTGCGAGAGTGGGCACCTGGTTCTTAATGGTTTTCTTCGGGGCCACCTTCGGATACACGGTCATGTCACGAATATCTCTTCTGATCGGAAGAATGCAGTTTCTCCTCGGTGACTTTCTGCACGTTATCAAATGATGGCCACATAAGGCTTGTTCTTTCTTGATGAAAAGGTATCTTGCCAAGAGGAAAGATGATCGACCTTCGCTCTCCCTTGAGAGGGGGTGCGGGAAAGAAAAAAGGAGGTGTACCATGTTAAAACCACAAAGGGTGGTTTTTGGGGTGTTGCTGTTACTGTTGTTTGCAGGTCCGGTGTCGCAGGTGCTGAGCGATGTCTCTGCCATAGACAGATCCGCCCAGACGGGCGGTCGTCTGACCGCCTCTGGCGGAGAAGCATTTGCCCAGAGTGTTGACACCGCCTGGGTAAGGAGATACGACGGCCCGGGAAACGTCGACGATTGGGCTAACGCCATAATCGTAGATGATTCTGGCTACGTCTACGTGACCGGAAGGTTTTACATCAGTGGAACAGATTATGATTATGGCACCATTAAGTATTATCCCAACGGAGATACTGCCTGGGTGAGAAGGTACGATGGTCTAGGAAACAGCTTGGACGGAGCAATGGATATGGCCGTAGATGGTTCTGGTTATGTCTATGTAACCGGGCAAAGTTTTGGCAGCGGGACAGACTATGACTATGCCACTATAAAGTATAAACCCAATGGAGATACTGCTTGGGTGAGAAGATATGACGGACCCGAAAACACCGGGGATAATGCTATGGCTATAGCCGTATATGGCTCTGGCAATGTGTGTGTTACAGGCTTTGGTGTTTGTTGGAGTGAGCACCCTTTTGACTATGTCACAATAAAGTACTATCCAGATGGAGATACCGCTTGGGTAAGAGGATACAACGGACCAGGAGATGGCACTGATAAGGCTGTTGCCATAGCAATTGATGATTCCGGCAATGCCTATGTTACCGGCTACAGTACCGGCAGTGGGACTTCTGAAGACTATGCCACCATAAAATACTATCCCAGCGGGGATACTGCCTGGGTGCGAAGATATAACGGACCGGCAAACGGCTCTGATTATGCCGAGGCTATAGCCGTAGATGACTCCGGCTTTGTCTATGTGACAGGTTATGGTGATAGCACCGGAACATATCAGGACTATGCCACCATAAAGTATGACTCCAGCGGGAATGAGATCTGGGTGAGAAGATACGACGGCCCGGCCAACGGTGCTGATATAGCTACGGCCATAGCTCTGGATGCTTCTAATAATGTCTATGTGACCGGGTACAGTGATAGCACCGGGTCAAGCCAAGATTATGCCACCATAAAGTATGACTCCAGTGGAAACGAGCTCTGGGTGAAAAGATTCAATTGCGCAAACGGCACAGACAAGCCCTATGCCATTGCTGTAGACGGCTCCAACGATGTCTATGTAACCGGAAGAAGCGGGTGTGGTGGTGTGACTGAGCACGATTATGTCACCATCAAGTACTATTCCAACGGGGATACTGCCTGGCTGAGAAAATACCATGGACCAGTTGAAGATGGATACGATTACGCTTATGGTTTGGCTGTGGACACTTCCGGCAATGTATATGTAACTGGAGCGAGTAAGGGCAGTGGGACAGACTACGATTATTGCACCATAAAGTATGTTCAAACTCCCAGTGGGGTCAAAGACGAAACCGGAGGCAGAGACAGGCCCTCTGAGTTTGAACTTTCCCAGAACTACCCTAACCCTTTCAATCCGACCACCAAGATAGAGTTCACCCTGGCCAAGTCGGGTTTCGTGACCCTGGAGATTCATGACGTTTTGGGGAGAAAGGTGCGAACCCTGGTGTCAGAAGAGCTCTCTTCGGGATATAAATCCGTGGTCTGGGATGGGAAGAATGAAGAGGGGAAAGGTGTAGCTTCCGGAGTCTACTTTTACCAGTTGAAGGTTGGTGATTTCTCCGAACCCAAGAAGATGTTGCTTTTGAAGTAGGTCTGGTTGCGACCCCGCCAAAGGTGGGAGAGCTACCCGACATGAAAAATGTTCTGTTGGGCAATCCTTTGGACAGCCCGACCTTGTGTTTCCCTGAAGAATGACTATCTTATAGAAGCGGTGAGCCGTTGTTTCGCTCTTCCCAAAACGGAGCGCGAGACAGCAGGGGAGATGCCGAAGAATCAAGGGATAATAGGGGGTGTGCCATGGCAAAGCCTTCAAAGATGATTCTCTTGGGGATACTGTCCATATTGTGGATAACGCCGGTTCTTGCCCAGTCGGGTGATACGGCGTGGGTAAGACGATATGACGGTGCAGGAAGCGGCCATGACGTAGCCTCGGCCATTGCTCTGGATGGTTCCGGGAATGTCTATGTGGCCGGGATGAGTTATGGTGGCAGTGAGACGGGTTACGATTACGCAACCATAAAGTACGATTCAGACGGAGACACATCTTGGATAAGAAGATATGACGGTATGGGCCATGGGAGTGACTCCGCTTCTGCCATAGCCTTAGATGGGTCCGGGAATGTGTACGTGACAGGAAGAAGCGACGGGGGTGAAACGGGATTCGATTACGTCACCATAAAATACTACCCTAATGGCGATACGGCGTGGGTGAGGAGATATGACGGCTGGTGCGGGGGCAACGACGAGGCTTATGCCATAGCCGTCGATACTGCGGGTAACATCTATGTTACGGGAACCAGTAGCAGCGGATTCGGGCCGTATAGAAGATACACCACAATGAAGTATTCTGCCAACGGGGATGCCGCGTGGGTAAGCAGCTACAACAGGCCAGGAGACTACGACGATTCAGCTTACGACGTGGCCGTAGACGATCTTGGCAATGTATACGTGACCGGCACCAGTTGGGGCAGCGGAACGTTCTATGATCTGGTGACCATCAAGCACTATGCCAGTGGCGACACCGCCTGGGTCAGAAGATTCAATGGCACGGCGGACTTCAATGATGTAGCACGTGCCATAGCAGTAGACCGCTCCGGTTTTGTCTACGTTGCCGGCACGTGCATCGACACCGTCACGAATCTCAACTACATTACCATCAAATATGGGGGGGACGGGCAGACTGTCTGGGAGAGAAAATACCATGGAGAAGCATATGATGTCGCAGTAGACAACCATGAGAACATCTATGTGACCGGAGTGAGTTACGGAGGTTCAACAAACCTGGATTACGCCACCATCAAGTATGAGCCCCTTGGGGACACTGTGTGGGTGAGAAGATACAGCACGCCGGGTAACTATTGGGATGAAGCCTGTGCAATGGCCGTAGACAGTTCTCATAATGTCTACGTAACCGGGCGAAGCTTCGCCCTTGGGACTTATTACGATTACGCTACGATGAAGTACTATGCGAATGGAAGCACTGCTTGGGTAAACAGGTATGATGGATTGGGGGCAGCTAGTGACCAGGCTGCTTCAATAGCGTTGGACGGTCACGGCAATGTTTATGTGACCGGATGCAGTGAAGGGGGAGACGGAAACCTGGATTACGTCACGATAAAGTATGGTAAAGCCACGGCTGTCAGTGACGAAGCCGGGATGGGGCCGGAGCCCTCTCGGATTTTCCTTTCTCAAAACTATCCCAACCCCTTCAATCCCACGACCAAGATAGAGTTCACCCTGGCGAAATCGGGTTTTGTGACCTTGCAGATATATGACACTCTGGGAAGAAAGGTGAGAACCCTGGTTTCCGAAGAAGTCTCTTCGGGCTACAAGTCTGTGGTGTGGGATGGGAAGAACGAAGATGGGAGAGACGTGGCTTCCGGAGTTTACTTCTACCAGTTGAAAGTTGGTGATTTTTCCGAACCAAAGAAGATGTTGCTGTTGAAGTGATCTCTTCCCCTTGGTTCCCCTCTCCCCCGCCTCCGGCGGGATCTTCGACACAAAATGGAGAGGGGGAATCGGAGACCCGTCTGGGATAGGGGTGAGGTAAAAAACAAGGAGGTGTAACATGTTAAAACCACTAAAGGTGGTTTTTGGGATGGTGCTGCTTGTGTTGTTTGTAGGTCCAGTGTCGCAGATGCTGAGCGAAGCCGAAGCATTTGCCCAGACCGTTGACACCGCCTGGGTGAGAAGATACAACGGACCAGCAAACGACTTCGATGTCGCTCATGCCATGGCGGTGGATAACTTAGGCAACGTCATTGTGACGGGACATAGTGTCGGCAGTGGAACATCTGAGGATTACGCCACGATTAAATACGATTCAGATGGGGATACTCTCTGGCTGAGAATATTCAATGGGGCTGGGAACACCTCTGATCAGGCTACTGCTTTAGCGGTAGATGATTCTGGCTGTGTCTATGTGACTGGAGGAAGTGGTTCGGATTGTGTCACCATCAAGTATGATCCCTTCGGGGATACCCTCTGGGTGAGGAAACATCCTTCTGGTTGGCCTTATGCTATAGCCGTAGATGATTCGGGCTATGTCTTTGTCGCTGGATGTAGTGGTGGCGACTATATCACCATAAAGTACTATCCCAGTGGAGACACCGGGTGGGTGAGAAGATATGATGGACCGGCAAATGACTACGATGACGCTTATGCTATGACCCTTGATGCTTCAGGCAATATCTACGTGACCGGAGCGAGTCGGGGGAGCGGAACATTAGAGGACTATGCTACCATAAAGTACTATCCGAACGGAGATACTGCCTGGGTCAGGAGATACAGCGGATCGGCAAATGACGATGATGAAGCTAAAGCCATAGCAGTGGATGGTTCTGACAATGTATTTGTAACCGGATACAGTTGGGACGGAAATAGCTACAACTATGTAACCATAAAGTATAATCCTTTTGGTGATACTGCATGGGTGAGAACGTATGACGGAGCGGAAAACGACGACGATGACGCTCGTGCCATAGCTGTGGATAATTCTGGCAATGCTTATGTCACCGGATCTAGTTTCCGCAGTGAGACGTATGGGGACTTTACTACCATAAAGTATTATTCCAATGGAGATACTGCCTGGTTAAGAAGATACGATGGGCCTGTGAGCAGTGAAGATTACGCTTATGCGATGGCCGTGGATAGCTCTAACAATATCTATGTAACTGGACCAAGTTATGGTAGCGGAACACGTGAGGATTATGCTACTGTAAAATATGACTCCAGTGGAAATGAGCTTTGGGTAGCCAGATACAATGGGCCAGCAAACGCCAATGACGAACCCTTAGACATTGCCGTGGATGATTCCAACAACGTGTATGTGACTGGATGGAGTGCTCAAAGCCTCAATTATCCTTATAATTATGACTACGCCACCATAAAGTATGTTCAAACTCCCAGTGGAGTCAAGGATGAGACCGGAGGCAGAGAAAGGCCCTCTGAGTTTGACCTTTCCCAGAACTACCCCAACCCTTTCAATCCCACGACCAAGATAGAGTTCACCCTGGCCAAATCGGGTTTTGTCACCTTGCAGATCTATGACGTGCTGGGGAGAAAGGTGAGAACCCTGGTTTCCGAAGAAGTCTCTTCGGGCTACAAGTCTGTTATCTGGGATGGGAAGAATGGTGCAGGACAAGACGTAGCTTCGGGAGTCTACTTTTACCAGTTGAAGGTTGGTGATTTTTCCGAACCAAAGAAGATGTTGCTGCTGAAATAGACCTTTGTAGCCGCACCCTGAAGAAGTTGCGCCCCGCTACGGGCGGGATGGCTACCCTCCCTTGATCCCTCCCATAAAGGGAGGGAGACATTCGGCTGGACAAGTAAGTCGGGTTGCGAGCTGAAGGCGAGCTACCCGACATGAAGAATGTTCTGTTGGGCACCCTCCGGGAGCCCGACCTACAGTGACCTTCTTGCTGTGTCAGGTCACACCCTTGACAGACGGGCAAGACCTGATAGAACCACAAATGATAAGAAAACCGGCCTTGTGTTTCTCTGAAGAATGAGTATCTTAGAGGGGCGAGGAGGAGTCGACGTTCCCTCCCACGGAGGGAAAAGGTTATGTAGCCGCTCTCTTAAGGGTGCGAGGAAGTGGCGGCTCGCCACAGGAAGGACAGCTACCCTCCCTTGATCCCTCCCATAAAGGGAGGGAGACCTGTGGCTAGTTGAGCGAAAATGTTGAAGGATATGCGGGAAAAGAAGAGACGCATAGTCATACTGGCGGAAGGTTACTTCGGGGATCTGGACGGTAAAACGGCCTCCGGCCTGATAATGTATAAGCCGGAAGAAGTGGTGGCGGTCATCGACTCCCTCCAGGCGGGCAAATCGGCTCAGGATGTTCTTGGGTTTGGGGGAGACATTCGTGTGGTGGCCCAGCTGGCAGATTCGCTGAAATATAGCCCCAATGCACTGTTAATAGGAATAGCCCCTCGCGGCGGAAAGTTGCCGCTGGAATGGCGAGAGGTCGTCAGGCAGGCGCTTGCCAACGGATTGGACGTGATCAACGGGCTGCACGATCTGTTAAACGAAGACCCGGAATTCTCCAAACTGGCTGCATCGAAGCGCGCCGTGATACATGACCTGAGGGAAGCCAGTAAGTACAACGCCGTTGCCATCGGCGATCCTACTCTGATCAAAGCGATGGTGGTTCTCACCGTAGGAACTGACTGCAAGTCGGGCAAGAAGGTTACGTCCATCGAGATGGCAAGGGAAGCGAAAAAGCACGGCTGGAATTCACATTTCATCCCAACCGGCCAGAGCGGAATCGCCATCTTCGGTGAGGGCGTGCCTGTCGATTCGATAATCGGCGATTTCATGTCCGGGGCGATAGAGGAATTTCTGATCGAGAAATCCAAAACCCACGACCTGTTATGTGTGGAGGGCCAAGGGACCATCATCCATCCCGGATATTCCGGCGTCTCTTTAGCTCTAATCCATGGTTGTCTACCTGATGCTATGGTTCTCTGCCATTACCCCGGAAGGGAGATAGTAAAAAGCTACCAGGTGAAGATCCCACCCTTAAACGAGATGATCAAGCTGCATGAAGATCTTACCAGACCGATCAAGCCCTGCAAGGTGATAGGAATCTCCTTGAATACACAAGAACTCGGTGATGAGCGGGCGCGGGCCGAGATCGAGAGAGTCGAAAAAGAAACCGGCCTGCCCGCAATCGATCCGGTGAGGTTCGGGTGCGACAAGTTGATGGAAGCATTAGAACTCTTGAGGAGATAACTCGTAAATCTTGAGAGCCATGCATTGCCCCAGATGCAAGACCAAGATGAAGGAGGAGAAAAGAGCCTTTCACAAGCAGAGAAAATGGGTCTGCCCTGAATGCGGCAGAACCAGATTTCAGATTGTAAAGAAAACCAAGGGTAAGAGAGTATAAGTAGTGTGCAGTTGCGTGGTTGATGGAATTATGAAGAGATTGTCTGAACCAAGGAACATCACCCTGTGAGAAGACCGGGATACTTCTTTGCTTACGTTTTGTTAGCCCTTTTGATCTCAAAGGCCGAGTGGAATAACTCTCACTGGGATTTTTGCAAAACCCCACAGGGGAATTCCGGCCCACGATACGAGGTTCCTCTGCAAACCATCTACAAAGGTCAGAAAGCTAAGGAAAGCCATACGTTTCGTCTGAGGTCCAAAGCTGCGGTGGTGCTGGATGCAAAAAGGGGAGAGGTGCTGTTTGAGAAAAACATCGAGCAGGAATTTCCCGTGGCCAGTTTGACCAAGCTGATGAGCGCGCTCACCTTTCTGGAGACCGATCCCGACTTAGACGATACGGCCACCATCACGCCGGCCGACGCCAATTGCTCGGGAAGGGATCAGTTGAGAGTGGGAGAGATCTTCACCCTGCGCGACCTTCTGCATGCCAGCCTGATGAGTTCCAGTAACCGTGCCACCAGAACCCTGGCCCGCACGTCCGGTCTTTCCCCCTCCGAATTCGCGGCTCGCATGAACCTCAAGGCAAGAGAGTTGGGGCTTCTAAACAGCTTGTTCCATGAGCCTACGGGTCTGGACGAGCACAACAGGTCCAGTGCACTGGATTGCGCCAGGCTCCTCTACCTTGCCCTGCAGGATACCGTCATCCGCTCCATCGCCGGCAAAACCTTCTATGAGTTTAATTCACTCAATAAGAGAAAGAGAAAGCACCGAATCGGAAGCACCAACAAGCTGCTATTCAGCTCCTTAAACGTCAAAGGAGGAAAGACCGGGTATAACGGGGCATCCGGTTGGTGCCTGGGAACCTTGGTGGAAGGGGACGACGGGAAAGAGGTGGTGGCGGTGGTTTTAGGGGCACCAAACAAGCGCACCAGATTCAGAGAGATCAGATCCATCGTGAAATGGTCAATTCGTGAAAACACAAAGGGGAGTTAGGAAACAATAGCTTTGGGGGAATCAGGTGGAGTCGCAGAGAAGGTATATTGAAGAGGTGGGGGAGGCTATAGAGGCGTTAGGGATAATGCTGGAGAAAGAGCTCGGGGAAATCAAGCAGGGTCTGGCCGGGCTTTATCAGTCTGCCACTCAAACCCACAAGGGGGAGGAAGACCTCAATCAGGAGATGCAAAAGCTCAAAGAAGAGGTGAAGAGCATGGAAGGGTTTCTTCACGGGTTAGAAAGCATATTGTCCCGAACTGAATCCAGGTTGGCAGACCTGCAGAAAGACTATTCCGACGAAGAAGATCTGGCTGGAGAGATAAAGAACGATCTGTTGGTCATGAAACGGGAACTGCAATTTGTAAGAAGCGACTTAAAGGATATTTTGACCCATCAGGAAGAGATGGTGAAGAGGTTACAGCAGGAGCAAGCGGGAAAACAGGAGGCTGAGGCAGGAGACACTCCCGCTGCTCAGGACTGACATCTCTGTCCTGATTTTCCCTCAAATTCCTATCTTGGATTATCTCATTAACGCAGGAATCCTCCCACAATTCTACGAGCAAAGATTAACTTCTCGATTCGTACTCAGTTGAAAAGCGGAATTTCCTCCCTGCCTCGGGGATAAGTCGATCCACGAACCGGGGCCGGTTTGCTCGGAGCCGGCAGAATAGGGAAATTCGCCCCGGTTGAGCGCTTTGAAAAGCAACAAAACGGGGCATTTCTATCCGTTTTCTCTTGACAAAAGTGCAAAAAACCGTATCATAAAAGACTGTTCGCTGTGCATCTGGCAGCGATGCGAAAACAACTGTAACGGAGGAGAGTGATGCAGGCTGTAACCAACACCGTCGATTCTCTGGTTGACAAATACGGAGCAAAAAAGGAGGCTTTGATACCCATTCTCCAGGATCTCCAGTCCGATCTCAACTGGCTGCCGGAGGAGGTGCTAAGGGCCGTTGCCGATAAACTGGGCGTTCCCCTGATGGACGTTTATGGGGCCGCCAGCTTCTACCGGACGTTCAGCCTCAAGCCGCGGGGCAAGCACATCATCACCGTCTGCGTGGGAACTGCCTGCCACGTGAGGGGAGGACAGAGGATCGTGGACGAAATCGGGAGAATGCTCGATCTCGCCCCGGGTGAAACCACCCCAGATCAAAATTTCACACTCGAGACGGTCAATTGCCTGGGGTGTTGCGCCATCGGGCCCATTGTAGTGGTCGATGGAGAATATTACGGCGAGATGACCACCAGAAAGGTTGGTTCCGTTCTTGAGAAATATCAAGTTGCCTCAGGAGAGTAGATCATGATTGAAGTTAATGTCAAATGTCCCCATTGCGGGAAGAGCTTGATGGATGAGGAGATAAAAATCGACGATCATCCCAGCGTGAAATTGAACATCCAGTGGGGTGGGGAACGGGGCAGGCTCCGCTTAAGTTCGCTTTACGGAAGCTACACCATAGAGTGTCAGTTGTCCATGCCGGAGGGCGAGGTGGCCAGATTCTTCTGTCCCCATTGTAATGCCGAGTTGACCGGCCGGCGCGTATGCGAGAAATGCGATGCTCCCATGATTCCCCTGAAGTTCATCGAGGGAGGGACCGTTGAGATATGTTCACGCCGAGGGTGCAAAAAACACCTGATTGAATTTGAAAACTTGGAATCGGAGCTCAGAGCATTCTACAATAAGTATTCCCTCTTTTTCAAGAGCAGTTAGGCTGCCTGTCTCGCGCCGCGAAGAAAGGTCATAAACATGAAAACCGTTGAAGATTTAAAGAGCATCGTAGAGGCCAGAATCAAAGAGAGAAAGACAGATCAGAGGTCCCGCATCGTAATCTCCGCCGGCACCTGCGGGCGAGCCAGAGGATCTTTGAAGGTGGAGCAAGCACTGAGAGACGAAATAAAAAAACGCAACCTCCAGGAGAAGGTAGAGATAAAGATCAGTGGCTGTCATGGGTTTTGCGAAGCCGAGCCAAACATAGTGATCAAACCCCAGGGGTTGTTTTACCAGAAGTTGAAGCCGGAGGACGCAGAGGAGATCGTCTCGGAAACGCTGCTGAAAAATAGAGTCGTGAGCCGGCTGCTGTACGTTGACCCCGACGCCAAGGGGGAGGCGGTCCATGAGGATGACATCCCCTTCTACCGGAAGCAGCGAAGGCTTCTTCTGGGAAATAACTCGCTCATCGATCCGACCAGCATCGATGACTATTTCGCTATCGGCGGCTACGCCGCTTTCCTGGAAGTCGTCGGCGGGATGGCGCCGGAGCAGGTAATCGAAACGGTAAAACAGTCGGGCCTGCGAGGAAGAGGGGGAGCAGGTTTCCCCACCGGGTTTAAGTGGGAATTCTGCAGGAAAGCGAAAGGAGACGTCAGATATATCATCTGCAACGCAGACGAGGGGGATCCGGGTGCCTATATGGATAGAAGCCTCCTGGAGGGTAACCCTCATGCCGTTCTCCAGGGCATGATGATTGGCGCCTACGCCATAGGTGCAGAAGAGGGCTGGATATACGTGAGAAACGAATACCCCCTGGCGGTAGAGAACATCGGCATAGCCGTAAGGCAAGCCAAGGAGATGGGGCTTCTGGGCGAGAACATACTGGGCACCGGATTTGACTTTGACATAAAGGTAGCCAGGGGCGCGGGGGCCTTCGTATGTGGGGAGGAGACCGCGCTGATTGCCTCGATCGAAGGAAAGCGGGGAATGCCCAAACAACGGCCACCCTTCCCCGTCCGCAAAGGTCTCTGGGGGAAACCCACCAACATAAACAATGTGGAGACCTGGGCCAACGTTCCTCTGATCGTCAAGAACGGAGCAGATTGGTTCTCGCAGATCGGGACGGAAGGAAGCAAGGGGACCAAGATATTTTCTCTGGTGGGGAACATCAAAAACACCGGCTTGGTGGAAGTGCCCATGGGGATAACCCTGCGGGAGATTGTCTACGACATCGGCGGCGGCATCCCGGGCAATGGAAAGTTCAAGGCCGTTCAAACCGGAGGGCCTTCCGGCGGCTGCATCCCCAGGCAGCTTCTTAACCTGCCTGTCGACTACGACTCTTTGGCCCAGGCGGGATCCATAATGGGCTCGGGCGGTATGATCGTGATGGACGAACGCACCTGCATGGTGGACGTGGCCAGGTATTTCTTGAACTTCCTTCAGGATGAATCCTGTGGTAAATGCCTCTCCTGCCGCAAGGGAATTCAGAAGATGCTGGAGATAGTCACCGACATCACAGAAGGCAAAGCGACCATGGAGGATCTGGCAACGCTGCAGGAGCTGGCCGAGGTGGTAAAGGATACCACATTGTGCGGTCTGGGACAGACCGCACCCAATCCGGTGCTGGCAACTCTCCGGTATTTCAGAGACGAGTATACCGACCATGTCAAAAAGAAGAAATGCGGGGCAGCCGTGTGCAAGGAGATAATCTCCTCTCCCTGCCAGCACACCTGCCCCATAGATACCGAGGCTGCGGTCTACATCGGACTAATCGCCGGGGGAAGATACGAAGAAGCCTTAGAGGTGATAAAAAAGGACAACCCCTTTGCATCCGTCCTTGCCCGGGTCTGCAATCATCCGTGTGAAAGCAGATGCAGGGCGGCTGAAGGTGGGGAGGCCATCAGGATCAGAAACCTGAAAAGGTTTGTGACCGATTGGGGATTGAAGAAGGGGCTCATGCTTAAGGCAAAACCCGCGGCGAAGAATGGCAAGGGCAAAGTAGCCATAATAGGGTCGGGACCTGCGGGGCTAACCTGCGCGTTTTATCTGGCCCGGAAGGGTTACCAGACCACGGTGTTTGAGAAACACCCGGTGGCGGGCGGAATGTTAGCCGTGGGGGTCTCTGAATTCAGATTGCCCAGGGAGATACTGAGGGCGGACTTAGACTACATCAAGAGCGCAGGCGTAGAGATTCAGACAGATTGTGAGATAGGCAAAGACCTGACCATCGGAGATCTCCATTCCCAAGGCTACAAAGCCGTATTCGCCGCCACGGGTGCACACAAGTCAATGACACTGGGCATACCGGGCGAGGATGCTCAGGGCGTGCATCCGGGAATGAAGCTGCTGACTGCCATAAACCTTGGCGAGAAGGTGGAAATCGGCAAAAGAGTGGGGGTGATAGGGGGTGGCAATTCTGCCGTAGATGCCGCGCGGGCGGTTCTGCGTACCGGGCTGCCCCAGAGCGTGACCATCTTCTACCGGAGGACCATCAACGAGATGCCGGCTTATAAAGAGGAGGTGGATGCTTCGCTGGAGGAGGGCATAAAGATCGAGTACCTGGCCGCGCCCAAGCAGGTCGTCGCGTCCGGCGGGAAGCTCTCCGCATGTGAATTCATCAGGATGGAGATGGGCGAAGTGGATGAGTCGGGCCGGAGAAGACCGGTCCCGATCGAAGGTTCGGAATTCACGAAAAAGCTGGACACGTTGATAGTTGCCATCGGAGAACAACCGGATGCGTCCTTCTCCGAAAAGGTATCGGGGCTTGAGTTCACGCGATGGGGAACTCTGGTTGTGGACTCAGAGACACTTGTGTCAGATCGAAAGGAGATATTTGCCGGAGGAGACTTAGTAACCGGGTCCAATACGGTTGTGGATGCCGTGGCGGCAGGGAAGGTCGCAGCCGAATCCATAGATCAATTCCTGTCGGGCAAAGAGGTAGAAAGAGAATATAGACTAACAAGACCCTCCAGATACATAGAGCCGGTGGAACTCGGTGAGGAGGAGTTGGCAAAGGCCGAGCCGCCTTTAATGCCCCATCTTCCTGTGGCCGAGAGAAAACATAATTTCAAAGAGGTCGAACTGGGGCTGACCGAAAAGATGGCGGTGAGGGAAGCCAGACGGTGCCTGCGCTGCGATCTTGAGACTCAGGACGGCAAGGACTTTGTGGAAAAGCTGAAACAGGATTCCGCCGTTGCACAGGAGGGGATGGATGCCTAACATAAGGATTGACGGGATCGACTTTGAAGCGGAAGACGGGTGGACAGTTCTTGAGGTCGCGCGCTTTTTGGGTTTAGAGATTCCCACCCTGTGCTATGATGAAGGACTCAGTCCCTGGGGAGGGTGTCGCCTCTGTGTGGTGGAGATCGGAGAGGGAGACGACACCAGACTGGCCTCCTCCTGTACCTACCCGGTTCAAGAGGGGCTGGTTGTCAGGACTGCAAGCAAAAGAGTGGTACGGGCAAGACAGGTGCTGATAGAACTTCTGCTTGCCAGCTGCCCCACTTCAAAGGTGATACAGGACCTGGCGGCCAAGATGGGCGTCGAGCGAACCAGGTTCAAACCCGACTGGGAGGATTGCATATACTGCGGGCTGTGCGTGAGGATCTGCGAGGAACAGATGATGGCCAAGGCCATAGGATTTGCCGACCGGGGAGGCAAGCTCAAGATCACCACTCCCTTTGACAAAACCTCCGAGGTTTGCCGGACCTGCGGAGGCTGCATGTACATCTGCCCTGCCTGCCAGCTGCGCTGCGAGGGTCCAGAAGCTGCTGATGTAGTATGTGGCAGGTGTTACAACGCATTGCAGCCTACCTGTCTGGACCACTACGACGATTACAAGTGCTACATGGGCTTGAAGGGTGACTGCGGAACCTGCGTCACCGAGAAGCCGGAGAAGGAAACAAGCGTGAAAAACAGAAAGTGAGGTGCAAGCTCCCGGTTTTGAGTTGCTGAATCAAGCCTTGAGCTTTCGACCCTCGGATTCCAAACAAGGAGGATTGATGTCTTTATCAAGAATAAACGCATCGGCGGCCACGCTGACCAAAAACAGAACCGAGGATTCGGTCGTTTCCCTCAGCGGTCTTTGTGTTACCTGCGTGGATGGCTGCATTGGGATGTGCGAGGTGGGCAAGTCCGCCTACCGGGGAGCAGAGGTGATATATCCTCAGCCCTTCGGGATTATAACCACCGCCGCGGAGAAGAACTATCCGGTGGACTTATCTCATTTTACCATCCTGGGTTCCTGTGTCGGGGCCCACGGAATCGAGGCCGACTCGGACAAGGCCATCTTCCCCAATGCCAAGGTTGAAACGAAGATCGGGCACGATAAGGGAATAAAGGCAAAAATCCCCATCGTGGTTCCAGGATTGGGATCAACTGCCGTTGCCAAGAACAACTGGGAGGGGTTGGCCATCGGGTCTGCTCTCTCCGGTATGCTTCTCACCATCGGAGAGAACGTCTGCGCCATGGACCCCGATTCGAAAATCGAGAAAGGAAGGATAGTCTACTCCCGAGATATGGAGAATCGGGTGAAGTTGTACAAGGATTGGCAGCAGGACGGATACGGGGCCATCGTCGTTCAGGCCAATGTGGAAGATACCAGGTTGGGAGCTCAGGAGTATGCTCTCTCCAAGCTGGGTGTGGAGGTGGTTGAACTGAAATGGGGACAGGGTGCCAAGGATATCGGCGGCGAGGTCAAGATCAAGGACTTAAAGAGAGCGCAGATCCTAAAGGACCGCGGGTATGTGGTCCTTCCCGATCCTCACAACCCGGACGTGATCAAGGCCTTTGAGCAGGGGTCATTCAGGGAGTTCGAGCGCCACTCCAGGATCGGCATGGTCACGGAAGAAGGCTTCATGCAGAGAGCGGAGGAGTTGCGCATGGCCGGCGCCAAATATGTTTTCCTGAAAACCGGTGCCTACCGACCCCAGGATCTGGCCAGAGCGGTCAAATACTGCTCCAAAGCCAAGATCGACCTGTTGACGGTGGATGGGGCCGGCGGAGGTACCGGCATGAGTCCCTGGCGGATGATGAACGAGTGGGGAATGCCGGGCGTAGAACTCTGGTCTCTTTTGTACCAGTATTTAGATAAGCTGGCCAAGAAGGGAGAGTATATTCCGGATATCGCCATTGCGGGCGGCTTCACCTTGGAAGATCAGATATTCAAAGGTCTGGCTCTGGGCGCTCCCTATGTCAAGCTGATTGGAATGGCCCGGGCACCGCTGACTGCGGCCATGGTGGGCAAGACCATCGGAAAGCGTATCCAGGAGGGACAGCTTCCGGTATACGTGGAGAGGTTCGGGACCCACGCCGAGGAGGTCTTCGTCAACGCACCGGAGCTGCGCAACAAATTCGGAAGCGATTTCGACAAGATTCCGCCCGGCGCCATCGGAGTTTACACCTACGCGGCCAGACTCTCCCAGGGACTGCGTCAGATAATGACGGGAAATCGCAAATTCGCCTTGGAGTATATCACCAGAGACGATATAGGCGCCATCACCAAAGAGGCCGCAGAGATAAGCGGCATCCCCTACGTGATGGACGTTGACAAGGAGGAGGCGGAGAAGATACTCAACTCCTAAAGGAGAGCCTAAGGGGCTCTCAAAAGTCAGGATGGTGAAGGAGCAGGTTGGTGAGCCGGCCAATTGTACTGCCATACCTACCTGAGGATATTCTAAGAAATACCATGGTACAAAAGCCTATTAAGTGCTAGGTCGGCTAAGTCGCTCATCAAAACACGAGATGTGGTGGTGATCCCCGACTAGTGCTGTTTTATATATAGATAAGGCAGACCTATGATGCCAAGGAGGGAAGCATGAGCGTTTATGATAACGTATCCAAGCAGTTCAATAAGGCGGCGGATCTGATGAAGCTCGATCCGGACGTGCGCCAGATTCTGGCCAGGACGGAAAACGAGATCATAGTCAACTTTCCGGTCAAGATGGACGATGGGCGGATTGAGATGTTCCGCGGCTACCGGGTGCAGCATAACAATGCACTGGGGCCCTTCAAGGGCGGGCTGCGTTACCATCCTTCGGTTGATATTGATGAGGTGCGGGCTCTGGCCACCTGGATGACCTGGAAGGGGGCATTGACCAACATACCGTTTGGCGGTGCCAAGGGAGGACTTCAGTTCGATCCCTGTGAGTGCACCTGCAACGAGATGGAGAGAATAACCCGCCGCTTTACCTTCGCCCTGGGGAATAACATCGGACCGGAATACGACATCCCGGCGCCGGACGTCAATACCAATGCCCAGATCATGGCCTGGATGGTGGACACCTATGTTTCGACTCAGCCGCCGCACCAGCGGCAGGCCAATGTCCATGTCGTCACGGGAAAACCGATTCAGTCCGGCGGCAGCGTGGGGCGGGATAAGGCAACCGGCCAGGGGGTGGTCTTTACCATCGAGGAGTGGGCCAAGGAAAAAAACTTCAACCTTAAAGGAGCTACCTACACGGTTCAGGGATTCGGTAATGTGGGCTCCTGGGCAGCGCGTCTGATGAAACAGCACGGGTCCAAGCTGCTTGCGGTTGAGGACGCCAGCGGGGCCATCTTCAATCCGGACGGCATCGATCCGGATGATCTGCTCGGTTACGCCGGAACCAACAAAGACTTAATCTCCGGATATCCCAAAGCCGAGCCCATCGATCACAAGTTGCTTTTAGCGACCAAGGCGGACATCTTCATTCCTGCGGCGCTTGAGAACCAGATAACGGCGGAGACAGCGTCGCTTTTGAACGTCAAACTGGTGGCAGAGGGAGCCAACGGACCGACCGACCCGGATGGAGACGAGATCCTGCAGAAGAGAGGAATCGACGTCATTCCGGACATCTTATGCAATGCCGGCGGCGTGATCGTCAGCTACTTCGAATGGCTGCAGAACAAGCGCAGCGAATTCTGGGACTTAGAGGAGGTCGACAGCAAACTCTACAAGAAGATAACCAATGCTTACGCCCGGGTTAGAGAGACGGCCAAAAAGCACAACACCGACTGGCGCACCGCCGCTTACATCGTTGCCCTCTCCCGCCTGGAGACGGTCTACAAGGAACGCGGAATATTCCCGTGATCGGGGTGGCATTGGCAAAACGGGTATCCACTTTAGAATAGACGAAGTAGGTCCGAAATAGCGAAGCCTTTCGGACAAACGAGGGTGTAGAATGACAATGTCGGATAGTCCCCCGTACGGAGGACATATCCAACCTACGGTTTATTGTAAAGTACACAGCAGACATTCCACAATCTCTCATGGGGGCGGAATTCATCCTGCCCGTCCTAGTAAAGACCGGTAAAACCAAGGAGCTTTGACCTAAAGACCTTTTTCCCGGTTGGGATATTATTATCTTGACAAGGAAAGCAGGATTTTATATCTTTGGCGTGACTAAAAGCCATTTTGGTCAAAAGAGGAGGGATAGTTCGCCTTTTGCCCATTTTTAGATTTAACTTTTAACCCATTAACTTAAAGGAGCACAGGATGAAAAAAGCTTTCATTCTTTGCGTCTTGTTGGCCTTTTTCCTTGCCGGCTGCGGAGGACAGGAGGAGGCTCAGATGGAGCAGGCCAAGGGGGAGGCGGAGGAAGTGACCCAGGCAGAAGAAACTACAGAAGAGACGGGCAAGCCGATTACACAGGAACCAATTGAGCGGGACAAGAACCCCATCGTGGTGATGGAGACCAACCACGGCACCATGGAGATCGAGCTGTTCTGGAAGGAGACCCCCAAGATTGCGGAGAATTTCCTCAGGCTGGTCATCAGCGGCTATTACGATGGGCTCACCTTCCACCGTATCGTGCCCGGTTTCGTGATTCAGGGCGGCGATCCACTGGGCACTGGAACGGGCGGACCAGGCTATACCCTGCCTGACGAGCCAACCACCAAGAAGCATGACCGTGGGGCCCTGGCCATGGCCAGAGGGGCGGAGGGCAACAACGGAAGCCAGTTCTACATCGTCCTGTCCAAGGAGAGGACCGCTCATCTCGACGCGCAGAACTTCTCCATCTTCGCCCAGGTGGTCAAGGGGATGGACGTGGTGGAAAAGATCGCTCAGGTTGAAAGAGACGCGAAAGATATGCCCAAAGAGAAGGTGATAATGACCAAGGTTTATGAGAAGACTGAGTAGGAGCTGACAGAATCCTCGTTTGTTGAAAGCCCCGCTGAAAAGCGGGGCTTTTTTATTTGATGAAATTAGACATAATTCAGCCCGCGCGAATAGGAGAGGCGAATAACGGTAGGCGGGGGATCTGCCTACGGCATGAACAGCCCCGCATTCAATTCGGCGGGCAAGATGCCCGCCCCACGGGGGTCCGTTCTCTCTGTAGGGGTCCCGATTCATCCGACCCGCCTACACCAGGGTCGCATGAATGCGACCCCTACACACAATCAGGCGCGCGGGAGTGATCAAGACTCCAGCGGCAGATCAGCAGGGCGGTAATCCACCTCTGAAGAGATAGTTGATCAGATACACCACGTCGCCCAGATCCACGGTCTCATCGCAGTTGACGTCCCCGGACTCCCAGGGGATGGGTTCAGGGCCGTTTCTGTAGAGGTAGTTGATGATATAAATCACGTCTCCTATATCCACCACCGAGTCATTGTTGGCGTCTCCCCTTACCAGCTCTCTCACCAGGATGAAAAGCTCCTGGGTGTCGCTCTGGTTAGGCGAGTCCGAATCGGTCACCCTGACGGCAAAATCGAAGCCATCCACCACCGTGGGCTCGCCAGAGATTATACCCGTCAAAGAGTCCAACTCCAGGCCGTCCGGCAGGCTACCCCTCTCCACCTCCCAGCTGTACGGAGCCACTCCTCCCTTAGCCAGAAGCGTTTCCGCGTAAGAGACTGATTCGTAGGCAGGGGGCAGATCTGTGGTGACTAAGTTCATGCCGTAAGAGGCCGTGATGACCTGTCTGAGAATCCACCTCTCCGGGTCAAGATTGAGGATGGCGCCTGTGCCTTGTACCTGCACCGCAAAATCCTTGTGTCTGGGATTGTTGAACACCACCACGGTCGTGTCCATCAAGTCGGTGCTGATGGCGATATCTATCGGCATGGTGAAGTGAGTGGGGTCTGTGGTCTGAATCTGATCTATGTGGATAAACACATGGTAGTAATCTTCTCTATCTTGCTCGTACATATAGGAATACTCATATTTCGGATAATAAGTCCCGTAGATCCACTCACCGAAGAAATAGTCTAAATCCATGCCCGAGAACGTTTCGCAGACTTCCTGAAAATCCTCGGTCTCGGCCACGCCGTAGGCGAATCGGGGGTCGGAATAATACGCCCTCATTATGGCGAAATATGCCGAGTCTCCCACCACGTGTCTCAGCATATGATGAACCCATCCTCCCTTGTCGTAGATTATAAGGGAGAAGATTCCGTATGCATCTGTGGTATCCTCGACGAATATGCTCCCCCCACCGAAGAACTGGATGTCGTTCATATACTGGTGATAGTAAATCTCCCCCCACCTGTACTCCTCCCAGAGCGCCTCGCAGTAAGTCGCGGCTCCCTCATTCAGCCAGGCGTGATGCCAGTTGTGGCAGGTTATGTAATCTCCCCACCACTGGTGGGAAAGCTCGTGTGCCACCAAATACTCAGAGAATCCATTGCGGTACATGCTGGCGCAGGTCTGGTGCTCCATGGAGCCGTTCCAGCTGAAATGCGCCATGCCGTACCTCTCTTCCACGAACGGATACTCTCCGAAGAGATCGGCAAAGCAGTGGATAATGGATGGGGTGATCTGCCAGTAAGCCATGGCCTGGCTTAAACGCTCCGGATAGGCGTAGTATACCACCTCCATCGAGTCTCCGGAAAGCGACTCATACCAGTTGGAGAAGATGGAATAGTTGGTGGCGGAAATGAAGATCAGGTAAGTGGCGATGGGATAACTCTCGTGCCACTTGTAGGTCTTGGTGGAGCCATGGTCGACTATCTCTGTTAAGAGTCCGTTGGAAGCCACGTACAGGTCAGAGCGAACGGTTACATTGACGTCCGCAGAATCCGCCTTGTCCCTGGGAAGGTCCTTGCAAGGCCACCAGGCTTGGGCAAAATAGGGGCAGCTTAGGGTGCACATGATCGGCATGACGGGACTTCCATGATATCCCCAGTCAAACGACTGAAGCCCGCCCTCCAGCGGATGCCCGTGGTAGTGAACCGTCACGTCGAAACTCTCACCCGCGTTGTAAGTGCCGCTTAGGAAGATGCGGATGATGTTGTCGCTCCATGTATAAGAGAGAGAAACATCGTCACTCTTGATGGAGTCGATGTACATCTCCGGATTATCAAAGAAGTTGAGCTCCAGCACGTTGAAGCCGTTAATCACTGCCTCAGCATACAGGTAGACTGAGCCGGATATGATCTCGGAGGTATCATCTAAGTTCACATCCAACCGGTAATACTTGGCATCATAGTAACTCTGGGCTGCAGTCCCCTTCATGGGGATGGTCATTCCGACTTGGCGCAACCTGTTCAGCCGTTCTTGCTTCATCTCCGCCAGCATCTGGTGAAGCTGACTGGGGGTCAGCTGCTGGTCGTCGGGCAGCACTTGCGTCTGATCATTCAGCTCTTGGGCAGGGCTATTTTGAGCCCAAAATCCAAAAGAGAAAGACAGAATTGCCAAGGTCAGAATAGATAAAAAGTTTCTCACGTGAAACCTCCTCGAAGAGATTGCCAGCCGGAAATCAAAAGCAGCAAATCCCGGCTAAGAACTTTGATCTTGCTGCGCTTGCAGGTTTACCCTACCTGTAATTTAACACCAAAGCCGTTTTTGTCAATAACCTTCTTGCTCGACCCCTCCCATCAAGGTATGAACCGCGTGGCTAATACCAAAGGGGAAGTGGTTGTTGGTCGGGCGTACCCTCATCCCCGAGCTTGGGGTCGAATCGGGGCAAGGTACCTCGATGCAACCCGCTCTCACTTGGGCGGGCAAGATGCCCGCCCTGCCGTTCACCTTGAGCGTAAGAATGGGCAAAAAATGGCCCCAATCCCCTTCCAGAGATTGAGGCCTGTGCGCTCCCCTTAAGGTCAGTTCATGGTTCGCGGTTCATAGTCACTTCACCGCGTCCACCAGAGATCGATTCAGCAGAGCGGGGGACCGCCCTTGAACAGGTAATTGATCAGGTAAACCACGTCAGACACATTTACTATCCCGTCGCAATTCACGTCGGCGGATTCCAGAGGAAGCGGATTCGGTCCGCCGGCATAAAGATAGCTGACTAAGTATATCACGTCCCCCACATCGACAACCAGGTCGTGGTTGACGTCCCCCCTTATGTACTGAATCTCCGTCACCAGGACGTAAAGCTCCTGGGTATCGGTCTTACTTGGAGCGCTTGAATCGGTCGTCTTGACGGTGAAGTCGAAGCTGTCCTGAACCGTCGGGATGCCGGAGATTATACCGGTCAGGGAGTCCAGCACCAACCCGTCGGGAAGGTTTCCGGTCTCAACCTCCCACAAGTACGGAGCCACTCCTCCTTTTGCCAGAAGGGTCTCGGCGTAAGCATCGGCCAAGGGGGCGGAAGGCAGGTCGGTGGTCACTATGTTCATTCCATAGGAGACTGAAGAGACTGATCTTAAGATCCACCGATCCGGGTCCACAGCCACATTGATGCCGGACATGCCGTATACCCGCACGGCTATGTCCTTGCGTCTGGGATCGTTGAAGAGCACGGCGGTGGTATCCATAGTGTAGGAGCTGACCTTTATCTCGACCGGCATGGTGAAGTGCGTGGGGTTCGTAGTTTGAGTCTGGTCTAAATGAACGTAGATATTACTCCAGTTTCCTCCGGCTGGCTCCCAGGTATACGAGTACCTGTACTTGGGGTAATACTCCCCATAGATCCACTCCTGGAAGAAGTAATCCAAGTCCACCCCGGAGGTCGTCTCGCAAACGTCCTGAAAACCCTCTGTATCTGCTGACCCGTGAGCGAAACGGGGATCGGAGTAATAATCTCTGAGAATCTGGAAGAAGACCTCGTCTCCCACCACGCCTCTCAACATGTGCACTACCCAGGCTCCTTTGTCGTAGACGATGATATCGAAGATATTCCAGGCGTTGGTGGTGTCTTCGACGAAGATGCTTCCTCCGCCCCAGTATTGCATGCTGTTCATGTAGGGATGATATTGGTCCGCTCCGTACGCGTATTCAGCCCACAGGGCCTCGCTCCAGGAGGCAAATCCCTCATTCAGCCAGATGTGGTGCCAGTTGTGGCAGGTGATGTAGTCTCCCCACCACTGGTGAGCTAGCTCGTGGGCGACCACCCACTCGGAATACCAGGAGGAGGAGAAGCTGGTGTTGGTCTGGTGTTCCATGGCCCCACCCCAGGTGAAGTGCGACATCCCGTATTTCTCTTCCACGAAGGGGTATTCACCGAAGATGTCGGCAAAACATTGGATCATGGATGGAGTGATGGGCCACAGCGCTACGGCCTGATCATAGCGCTCGGGATAGACGCAGTACACCACCTCCATGGAATCCTCTTTGGAGATGGGATAATACCAGTTGGAGAATATGGTATAGTTGGTTGCGGCGATGGAGACCAAATAGGTGGTGATGGGATAACCCTCATGCCATTTGTAAGTCTTGGTGGAGCCGTGATCGACTATCTCTCTCAGAAGGCCGTTGGAGGAAACATACACGTCGGAGCGCACAGTCACGTTGATGTCCACTGAGTCCGCCTTGTCCCGGGGAAGATCCTTGCAGGGCCACCAGGCCTGAGCAAAGTAGGGCTCGCTTAAGGTACACATGATCGGCATGGTGGGACTTCCGTGGTATCCCCAATCAAAGGATTGAAGCCCGCCCTCCAGGGGATGACCATGATAGAAGACGGTTACGCCAAAGGTCTCATTGGTATTGTAGGTGCCGTTTAAGAAGATGCGGATGATGTCGTTGTTCCAGGTAAAAGAGACCGTCGTACCGTTACTCTTGACCGAGTCGACATACATCTGGGGGTTGTCGAAGAAATTCAGTTCCAGCACGTTGAACCCATCGATAAGCGCCTCAGCATATAGGTAAACCGATCCGGAGACAATCTCCGTGGTGTCGTTTAAGTTCAAATCCAGCCGGTAATACCTGGCATCATAGTGGCTCTGGGCCAGGGTCCCCTTCATGGGGAAGGTCAGCCCTGCTTCACGAAGCTTGTTCAGCCTTTCCTGTTTCATCTGGGCCAGCATCTGGTGGAACTGGCTGGGGGTGGTGTTCTGGTCGGTGAATGACGTCTGTTCTGATTGACTGCTTGCCTGTTGAGAAAAGGCATTGTTGACCGGCACGCCGGAAAAGAGCACAAACGCGGCTAACAGAGAAACACTAAAGAAACGTTTCACGAAAACCTCCTCGGAAAGAATAGAAGTTGGCGAATCAAGTAAAACAGCCGAGCAAAAAGGCCAAACCCATCTACGATTATGAGTTTAACCTATTTACAATTTAACACAAAATCCAATTTTGTCAACGTTTTTCCGGGCAATCTGATCTCGCCTTTCGAAAACTCCCAAAATCATAATTAATACGATTGACATCGCCCCGGCGTTCAATTACATTTTGGGCAACGGTCAAAAAACCAGAGGAAGCAGGAACCTTATGATATGGAGAGGCTTGGCACGAGAAGGGATCTGGCCGTTCGCTGCGGCGATGCTGGTTTTTCTGTTCGTTCCGGCATCCGCGTGCTCTGAGATTGGTATCCGCACCGATCTCACCTTTGTCTCCCGATACATCTGGAGAGGTTTTGACTGCATCGTGGATGATCGTCCCGCGCTTGAGCCCTCCATAACCTTTGATTTCGGCAAGAGCGGAGTATGGTTTAACGCCTGGTCTGCCTTTGCCTTGGCAGACACGGATTTCGTGGAGCTTGACCTGGTCGCAGGCTATGATAAGGCTCTCTCCGAAGATTGGGTATTTTCTGCAGGAGCCGGTTATTTCACCTTTCCCAGCATATCCGGCTTTCCCGACGAGAATTCAGCCACACCGGAGGTATACGCGGGGATAACCAATACCTCTCTTCCGCTCTCGCCGAATTTCACTCTTTATTACGATTTTAACATGGGGGACGGGATTTATGCCACACTCTCTGTGAGCCCCGAGTTTGGCGTGCAAGGAAGGACAATTCGCTCGAGTGTGCTGGTGGGCTACACAAGGCAATATCGAGGGATTGGAGTTGATCCGGGTATCTCGGACATATGCCTGGGAATTTCGACTGATCTTGAGTTGAAGGACCTGACTCTGACTCCGACCGTCAATTATGTGATCGTGCCCAACGAGACAGTAAACGATGAAAACGAAATCTGGGTGGGGCTGTCGGTGGTTTGGTCAACGGATGCAACAGATCGGTCAACGGATTAAACGGATGGAAAGGATCGGTCAACGGATGAAACAGATTAAGCGGATTGGTCAGCGGATAGAGCGGATTAAACGGATTAGTTAGCGGATGGAGCGCCCAGACGGGCGTCCGTCCGGATTTAGCGGATGAGTTAACCGGTGGGGACTTTTTGGGCTGGTTTCAAACTGAACTGGATGAGCAACCCATGAACTACCAAGAGACGCTTCAGTATCTTTTCAATTTAGAGAGGTTTGGCATCAAGTTAGACCTGTCAAATATCACGTTAATTCTGACTCGCCTGGGCAATCCTCAATTAAAATTCCCCTCCATTCATGTGGCCGGCACAAATGGGAAGGGATCAGTTGCCGCCATGCTTCACTCCATCCTCTGCGAATCGGGATACAAGGCGGGCCTTTACACTTCGCCCCACCTGATTGACTTCAGGGAGAGAATCAGAGTAGGACGGGAGTTGGTGGAAAAGAACTTCATATACGATTTCGTAGAGGGACTAAGAAAAGAAATTGACGAGAAGCACTACACCTTCTTTGAAGTAACCACGGCAATGGCTTTTGAGTATCTTGCTCAAAAGAAAGTCGACTTAGCGATCTTGGAGACCGGTCTGGGAGGGAGGCTGGATGCCACCAATATGATCAAGCCGGTAATCTCCATCATCACCAATATCGGCAGGGAACACACCAAACAGTTGGGCAATGCAATCGGCCAGATAGCTGGCGAGAAGGCAGGGATCGTAAAACCTGGAATCCCCACCGTCACAGCAGTGAGTCAACCGGAAGCTTTGGATGCGATAAGATCTGTATGTGCTAAGAAAAACTCAGAGCTGATTCAGGTTCAGGATGGATCAACTTACACCGTGTTCGACTCTTCCGTTGACGGATCAAAATTCACCTTCTCCTCAAACTCCGCCAACTACGAAGACCTTGAGTTGAACCTGGCCGGGGAGCATCAGGTCTTAAATGCTGCCACAGCCTTGACCGCAATCGAAAAGTTACGTCAATTGGGCTGGAGAGTCGGAGAGCAGGCGATCAGAAGGGGTCTGAAAAAAGTAAATTGGCGAGCACGACTTGAGGTCTTTAGGAAAAAGCCCCTGGTCTTGTTAGACGTCGCCCATAACCCTCCAGGAACAACGGTCTTGATTGAAGCACTGGATCGTCTGTTTCCAGATAGCCGACTCATTTTCGTTTTTGGAGTGATGGAGGATAAAGATCACGGTTCGATGCTGAAGGAGATATGCAGGAAGGCCAAATTCATGGTACTCACGAAACCCGATTATGAAAGGGCGGCCGAACCGGAATCACTCAAAGAGACCGTGGAAAAGGGAAGCGTTCCTTACGAAATCATCCCGCAGGTCAGACAGGCTTACCTTTTCGCTCTGAAGAAAGCCCAAAGTGATGACATAATCTGCGTAACCGGTTCGCACTTCACGGCCGGTGAATTCCTGAGTTCGTTTGAGAGCGCTTAGCGCGCTGCTGGTTCCTGCCGGGCCTCCAACCAGTTCATCAGCAAAAAGTGCTTTACAACTCGGGGTCTTTGTCTCATATTCCGCAGCAGAAGCGAGTTGCCTTCAGCTTAAGGGAGGAAAAAGATGGAGACATTAAGAACCATAATGGGTGAAATAGGCAGAATCATAGAACACCCCATAGTCCACGTCAACCAGAGGCCCCTCACCATCATGTCTATTGTGCTTGGCATCGTCATTCTGCTGGTCTTTGTGTTGATTTCAAAAGGGCTGAGGAAGCTTCTCAAGACCAGGCTCTTTGACAAGTACGAACTGGACGAGGGAATCCAGCTTGTCATCCTGAAGCTGACGCACTACCTGCTGGTAGGTTTGGGCGTTATCATAGCCGTGCAATTCATAGGGCTGAATCTCACCAGCCTGGCTGTGGTATTCGGTCTTTTGAGTGTTGGTATCGGTTTCGGGCTTCAGAACGTTGCCTCTAACTTCGTATCCGGCCTGATCATTCTGTTTGAGCGTCCCATAAAGATAGGCGACCGGATCACCATAGGGGACGTCTGGGGTGACGTGGTGAACATAAGTCTTAGAGCCACCCTGATACGCACGGTTGACAATATCGCCATTATCGTACCCAACTCAGAATTCATCAGCTCCCAGGTAATAAATTGGTCCCACCGTGACCCCAAGGTGAGAGTTCACATCCCGGTAGGGGTAGCTTACGGATCGGACGTGCCCCTGGTCATCAAATCCCTACTTGAGACAGCTGAAAATCATCCTGAGGTAATGAAGGATCCTCCCCCAAAGGTCTGGTTCAGCGAGTTCGGCGACTCATCCTTGAATTTCGAACTTTTAGTCTGGACGCTCGACCCCAAGAAGAGACTTGACGTCATCAGCAAACTGAACAGAGGGATTGACGACATCTTCAGAAAGAACAAGATACAGATTCCGTTTCCCCAAAGGGATTTGCACGTTCGGTCATCTGTTCCCATCCGGGCTTTCACCGGGAATCAGAACGAGAGCAATCAGGAAACTTAGCCCTCTTTTTTGCGCAGCGGTTTCTTGTTTTTCATTTTTACCTCTATTGTGGGTGATAAGTTTCGGTTGACAAAGGTTCGTTTCGAGAGTATACTCAGTCCATAGGTAAATCGGACTTTTTCCTACCTGGAGACAAAAATGAAATTCATAGCTGATTTTCACGTGCATTCCAAATACAGCCGGGCCACTTCTACAATGAGACGAAACACCGGAATGAAACTCATAGCTACAGCAATCATATCAATACTTTCAATTCTGATCTCCGGTGAGCAAACAAAAGCTTGGATGGCTGAATGGGCGACTTACAAGAGGCCAGCCCTATCACTGAATGAAAACAAGGTGATCTTTGAATGTTGTCGCAATTCTGAAGAGCCCACCTGCGAAGATTCTTCAATGCAGAATGAAATCTTCCTGGTGGATGTAAACACAAAAGAACTAAGGCCAGTGACCTTCGATATGGAAGATTCTCAGCTGTCCCCGGATGGATCCAAAGTATTGGTTCAGACCTATTACGGATTATATCTGTTGGACTTGCTCAAAAAGACACCCCCCAGAGAGATCTTCAACCGTTTCTCCTCGTGCGGCTTTGACAGCAGGAACAGCCCCATCCTTACAGTATCCTGGTCCCCGGACGGCAAGACGTTTCTTCTTGTCCGAGCTATAGGTTTTGACGGCAAAAGAATATCTTCCGTTTTCAATTCGGAGACCGGTGAGGAAAAAGTCCTCAATCTGGACCTCCTTCCTTGTGCGGTCGCCTGGCACCCGGATGCAAGTAGAGTCTATTTTGACCAGGGCGGAGATGTCAGTTATCTGGACTTGACAAGCGGCAAGATGGATCTAGTTCTTTCGGGTTTCCACGACGATCCTTGTCATGAACCCATAATAAGTCCTGATGGCACCAAAGTATTGTACCGAGCACTGAGGTTCTTCAAATTCCGCACAATAGGTTCTTTCGATAAAACCATATTTGCCCAATGGATTGACGTGCCAGATTGGGCTTCACGAGAGCTGAAAAAATCGATCTGGGACACGCAGCGGGAAGTGGCTAAAGAGATGCAATACCTTCTGCTGGATGGTCCCATATCCGATCTCCGATTCCACTGGTCACGGGACGGAGAGAAAATCCTGATCAGTGACAGAGATGAGATTTGGCTGTACGTGCTTTCTGATTCTTCCTTTGTCCCCATCCATTGCGATTCCAATACCATATCTCACTTGGCTTGGAGCCCGAATCAGGAGGAAATATGTTTTTTTTCCCGATACCGGAAGGATACAAACCAAGATGGGGTTATTAACCGTCGTGACAAGACCTTCGGCGATTTGAGCCTTTTCAATCTCACTAATGGACGTTTAAGGATGATCCTCTCCGAGCTGGAATCGCCAAAGAATCCGGTCTTTTCGTCTGACGGGGGACTTTTAGCTTACGAAACCGCCGGAAACATTTGGATAATGAATACATCTACCTTCCGAACGTATCCTTTGACCTCTTCTGGAGGAACCAACGCCCAGTGGTTAGCTGACGATGAGATTATTTTGTATGAGAACGAAAAGTCGCTTTACACAGTGGATAAAAACGGACAGAACCTTTTCCGTCTGACCGTTGCTGAAGGAAAAGAACCTATGTGGCTAAGCGATCGAGAAGTCGTCGTCAAGAGTGGAGATAAGTACTGTAAGATAGCGATAGACAAGTTAGAAGTGAAAGAGCAAACCGCCCCTTTCAAGACAACCTCAAGGCCGAAAGGCAAGAAACTTGAGGCTTATGTAATGGATGGCAAATTCGGCATGCAACCATATGATGTATCTGAGGTTTGGGTCAAAGACATACAGACCTCCAAATCTTGGATAATCAAGGAAGCTTGGAAAAACTGGTAAATCTCGGTCTCGGTTTACACCAATAGAGAGGCAGATAATGAAATTCATAGCTGATTTTCACGTGCATTCCAAATACAGCCGGGCCACCTCCAAAGAGATGGACGTGGAGAGCATGGCCCGATGGGCAAACCTCAAAGGTGTGGGGCTTTTGGGAACGGGCGATTTCACTCATCCCTTCTATTTTGCCGGGTTGAAGCAGAAACTTAAACCCACAGGCTTCGGCCTCTTCACTTTGAAAAAGGAGTTCAAGCAGTCCGCGGGAATCGTAGATAATGGCTCCCACAACGAGGTTCACTTCATGCTCACCACCGAGGTGAGCAACATGTTTCAACAGGGCGGCTCATCCCGAAGGGTTCACACCATGATCTTCGCCCCCAGCTTCGAGGTGGTGGAGAAGATAAATGAGGAGCTGGGTCAATACGGCAAATTGGGCTCGGATGGCAGGCCCATCTTCGGATTCCCCACCAAGGAGCTGGTGGAGATAATTACCGACATCACGGATGAGTGCTTCATCGTGCCCGCTCATGCCTGGACCCCCTGGTTTTCGGTGTTCGGGGAAAATTCAGGTTTTGATTCGATAGAGGAGTGTTTTGAGGAGCAGACCAAACATATCTCTTGCATCGAGACCGGCCTCTCGTCTGATCCGCAGATGAACTGGCGCTGGTCTGCACTGGATAAGATTGCTTTAATCTCCAACTCGGACGCGCATTCTCCCAGTCGCATCGGCCGGGAGGCGAACGTATTTGATTGTGAGATGAGCTACAAGGAGATCGTGAAGGCCATCAGAACCAGGGATAGAAAGAAGTTCCTGTCCACGATCGAATTTTTTCCGGAGGAGGGGAAATATCACTACGACGGTCACCGTAACTGTGGGATACTTTTTTCGCCTGCCGAATCCAGGAAGAACAAGAACAAATGTCCTGTCTGCGGGCGGAAGCTGACGGTCGGTGTGCTGCATCGCGTGGAGGCACTGGCCGACCGGCCGGAGGGATTCACCCCGGAGGGAGTTATTCCCTGTAAGCACCTGATTCCTCTGATGGAGATAATTGCAGAGGCCTTGGGTCAGGGAGCGGAGACCAAGGGGGTGGAGAAGGAGTACTTCAGGCTGGTTTCCTTTTTCGGCTCGGAGTTTAGAATATTGCTCGATCTTCCTCCAGAGGATTTAGAGAAATCCACACCGCCGAAGATCCTTGAGGGGATCAAGAGGGTGAAGGAGGGGAACCTGCATATAATTCCCGGCCATGATGGAGTATATGGGAAAATCGAGATATTTGCAGAGAAGGAGAAAGCACCGACCGAGCAATTGGGATTGTTTTGATGCCTGTCGGATAGGTCTGACGAACGCATTGATCTATAAGTCCGAGGGAAGTCGGGCGCTGGAGATGATGCGATATGGCAGGGCTAAATGCCCCTCAGGGTGAATCCTTCGGGATGAACCCTGCCCTATGAGGCTGATGTAAGGTTTCGATTTATCGAACCCGTTAGCTATGGCCCCGCCGAGGGCGGCGGGTCGCATGAATGCGACCCCTAAGGCATAGCGGCGGGAATTCATCCCGCCGAAAGAGAGCGTTTTCAGAGGCTGAACTCTTGCGTGGGGGCTCCGAAAAAGTTATATTTACGTTAGCCCCTATATGTCCCTCCTCCTTTGGCGGGGGGACCGAAGCGGGAGAGGTCTTTAGAGAAATGAGGCGATAAGATTATGGCAATGGAAAGACAAAAAGTTATTCCGGTATACATCGAAGAGGAGATGAAGTCCTCCTACATCGACTACTCCATGTCGGTGATCACGGCCCGGGCCCTGCCGGATGTGAGAGACGGGCTGAAGCCCTCCAACCGGCGAATTCTGACGGCAATGAACGATCTGAATTTGGCTCCGGGAAGGCCGCATCGCAAGTGCGCCAAGATCGCAGGCGATACCTCCGGAAATTATCATCCCCACGGAGAGCAGGTGGTCTATCCCACCCTGGTACGAATGGCGCAGGATTTCAACATGCGATATGTTTTAGTCGACGGGCAGGGTAACTTCGGTTCAATCGACGGCGACGCTCCGGCAGCCATGAGATACACCGAGGCCAGGCTTGCCCCACTGGCCATGGAGATACTGCAGGATATGGACAAGGAGACGGTCGGTTATGTGCCCAACTATGACGAGACCAGGCAGGAGCCGGTGGTGCTTCCCAGCAAGTTTCCCAATCTCGTCTGCAACGGCGCCTCCGGTATCGCCGTGGGCATGGCCACCAACATCCCCCCTCATAACTTAAGGGAGGTGGTGGATGCCCTGATTGCTCTGATTGACGATCCAGAGTTGGAGGAGGAGAAGTTTTTAGATTATGTGCCGGGTCCGGACTTTCCCACCGGAGGAATTATTCAGGGGAAAAGGGGCATATTCGAAGCGTACAAAACCGGCCGGGGACGGATCGTGCTGAAAGCCCGGGTGAACGTGGAGAAACAGAAGAGCGGCAGGGAGAGCATAATAATTAGCGAGATACCCTACCAGATCAACAAATCCAACCTTCTGGAGAGAATTGCCCAACTGGTGCGGGACAAGCTCATCGACGGTATCTCGGATTTAAGAGACGAATCGGACCGGGATGGGATGAGAATCATGGTGGAGCTTAAACGGGATGCCCAGGCGGATGTAGTGCTAAACCGCCTCTTCAAACATACCCAGATGCAAACCACCTTCGGGGTAATCATGCTGGCCCTGGTGGACGGGCAGCCCCGCGTTCTCACCATAAAAGAGATGCTCTCGCTTTTCCTTGAGCATCGGCATGAGGTCATCACCCGCAGAACCCAGTTCGAACTGGACAAGGCAGAGCATCGGGCGCACATCTTAGAAGGCCTGAAGATCGCTCTGGATCACATAGATGCAGTGATAAAGCTGATCCGGGCATCCAAAACTCCGGAGGAAGCCAAGCAGGGGCTGATGACAAAGTTCAAGCTCTCCGAGATTCAGGCGCAGGCTATCCTGGACATGCGACTCCAGAGGCTGACCGGCCTGGAGAGGGAGAAGATCGAGCAGGAGTACCTGGAGT
>JBAUFO010000221.1:0-8702 GCA_049679185.1 Candidatus Zixiibacteriota bacterium | reverse complement strand
GTGTCCGGCATGGTGAAGACACATTTGTATCCCTTTACCGCCGCCACCATGCCTAAGGCGATTCCGGTGTTACCTGAGGTCGGTTCCACAATGGTCATTCCAGGTTTCAATGAGCCATCCTTCTCGGCTGCCTCGATCATAGAGAGTCCGATACGATCCTTGACTGAACCGCACGGATTGAAAGACTCAAGTTTGGCAATCAGGGTGGCATCATCTTTTCCCACCAGCCTCCTGATTCTGACCAAGGGTGTTCTGCCGATGGTTTCCAGGACGTTTTGATGAATCATCGTTTCATCCTCGTCTTTAAGAGCACTGAAGAGGGTATCTTTATCCTCAAGTGTTCCGCGGTGAAGCTCCTTTTAAGGGTATCGTCACAATTGTTTTCTCTCTACATGGCAATGTGTTGAGATTGACGGAGGAGGTTCTCGCCGCAATTGGTGAGGCTTGTGAACCAACAAGAAGGGTTTCCCGTCTCGGCAGCACCAAGAGACGGAGGGGCACCGGAAATAAACGCTTTGGTCCGCCAGCCCTCCGGAGATGGCTGCCCGGCTGGCGCTGGCATCGTACGCCAGCTTGCTCAGCAAATCCGGGGACAATAAAAGAAGGCGTCGCCCCCAGAGGTGACGTCGCCTTCTCACTAATGATCAAATGTTATGCCTGAATTACTTGCCCTCGGTTTGTGCTTTCTCCAGTTCTTCCTTGGTGGGCTTGTGATGTTCCACCAGCTTTATGGCCTCTTCGTACTTAAACCCTGCAAAGGTTGGGCTTTTCTTGTTGTGGCATGTCACACAGTCCTCTTTGGTCGGCTTCATTAGCCCGTCCGCTGTTGCCTGTTTCTCGTTGTCCTTCTTTATGTGAGACTTAAGATAGTCGCCTCCCGGTCCGTGGCATGCCTCACAGCTCACCCCCTCCTCCAGGGTGTACTTTTCGCCCTTAAGCTTTGCAGAAGCTTCGTATCCGGTGACATGGCAAATCAAGCACTCCTCACTCTTCTGCGGGCTTTCGACCTTGAGATCCTTGGCCACAGCCAGTGACTTTTCACCTGCTAAACCCGAGTAAGCAGTGGCATGCTTGGTGGCTGCCCACTTATCGTAAAGCTCCCCCCACGTTTTGGTGTTGTGACATGTCTTGCATTTGGCTACGCCAACATAAGCATGCTCTTTTGCCTTTGTGGTATCGGCCTTTTCAGATGCAACCGACGCCGTGGAAGCCTTGGGTTTGTCTTGCGAGACAGCCGATCCCCAGATGAAAAGGGACGCGGCAAACACCACAATCAAGATCCAAGTGAGTTTCTTCATCTTTTCTCTTCACCTCCTTCTTCTATTTATACAACATCCGCCCTCGTTCATTCCAATTTAAATCTTGCCCCGAACGTTGTCAAGAAGAAAAGGGAGAATGTTGGCGGAGCATGCTGTCAGGCAAATGGTGGGGATTTGTCTTTGGGCATATCCTGTTTTTGGCTTGGCGGCCGCAGGAAGGGGGTTAATCAATTCCCCCTCACCCTAACCCTCTCCCCAGAGAGGGTGTGTCATAATGTCATTCTGAGGCGTCAGCCGAAGAATCTCGATTTTGTAACTTATTGGAATTATTAGATTCTTCGCTTCGCTCAGAATGACAACTGTACGTTTTTGAAGGTTCCGACACAGCCTCATAGGGGAGAGGGGACTGGGGCCGTAGAGAGGCTGATCCTGCAGAGCTGTTCCTGGTCCCATACAGGCTGAGTTACGAGCAGTCAAAGGTTAGACTCCACGGAGGCCCTCGTTTTTGGCAGAAAAAATGATTGAAATTCGATTTTTAGCATTATATTATACACACAAAGGACAATAGAATATTCAGAGCGCAAGTTTAAAAACTCGGAAGAGCGATCGATGATTAGCAGCCGCTACGAAATACTGACGGAGATAGGTTCGGGTGGAATCGGCAAGGTCTTCAAGGCCGTTGATCGATTCGGGGGGATGACTGTAGCCATCAAGGTCCTTTTAAGCCAGGAAGGCGAGTTGGTCAGAAGATTCAAAGAGGAATTCTTTCTTCTGAAGAAGTTTCATCATTCCAGCATCGTGGAGGTGTACGATTTCGGTTACAGCGACGGAGGGGAGCCGTATTTTGCCATGGAGTACGTTGAAGCAGAGGACTGGAAGGCCCTTCTTCAGGGATCGGATTATTCTAAATTCTTAAGCGCAATCCTTGGAGTCTGCGCCACCCTTGATTTTCTACACTGCAAACGAGTAATTCATGCGGACCTCAAGCCATCCAACATCCTGATCACCCGCTCCTCTGAGGATCAGCCCAGGATAAAATTCACCGACTTTGGCCTGGCTGAATCCGATAAGCCAAAGGAATCTGCCTGGTGGAGAGGCACGTTGGGTTACCTTGCGCCGGAGATAATCCGGGGGGAGAAATACAGCCATCAGGCGGACCTGTACTCTCTGGGCGTTTTAGTCTACGAGATCGTGTTTGGCAAGAGACCCTTTGAAGAGGAAAGTCTATCCGAGCTTGCCAGGAGCCACCTGGAGAAAGAGGTGGTGATGCCTGACCAGCCCACGCTTCCCGCGGGGTTGAAGAATCTGATCCTGAGGCTACTGGAGAAAGATCCCATAGATCGCTTTTTCTCGGCAAGGGAGGTTTCAAGTGAGATAGAAAGAATCCCGGGAGTCGCAACTCAGGATATGAAGAGTCTCCTGCAGAAGAGCCTCATCTCCTCTTGCGATTTCGCCGGGAGAGAACGTGAGCTTTCCACTCTGAAGGAAGCCTTGGGTAAGGCTTCTACCGGGGCCGGCTCGCTGGTTCTTCTCTCCGGAGAATCGGGCATCGGCAAGACAAGACTGTTGGAGGAGTTCAAGGTGCGTGCTCAGATCGATGGCGCCTCAGTGGTGAAGGTCTCTCTGGCGAAGAGGGAATCTCTGAAGCGGATTCAAGACCGCATGCCCGACCTTCTGGAGGCTATCTCGCGGCCACAGGTCTGGATTCTCGACGATCTGGACTTAGCCGACGACCGGTCAATTGAGTTGGTGTGCGATCTGCTGAATCAAACGCGGGAGAAGAAGGTCTTAATCTGCTTAGCCTCAAGTAGGGAATTCACCCGCTCGGAGAAGGACAGAAGAACGTCTCGAATTGAGGAAAGAATCAAATCGGTGTGCAAAGGCCCGGTTATTCCGCTAAGGCTGACCGGCCTGACTGAAACGGAAGAGAGGAAACTGCTCGGTTCCATGTTTGCATGGAAGGAGAAGGAAAAGGAGATGGCTGCGTCAGTCCATGGGAGAACCGGGGGCAATCCTCTCTTAACCGGAGAGCTTGTAGATTGGCTGGCCAGCCATCAACGCATTCGTAGACAGGAGGATCGATGGACGGTGGAGTTGGGGGAGATCGATGCCGCCCCGGTTCCGTCCGGGTTGAAAACGGACATAGGAGATCGTCTGAACCGCTTGATTCCGGATGAATGGGACGTGCTCTTCTGCGGCGCTGTCCTGGGTACGGAGTTCGAAATTAGCCTGCTGAGCGAAGTGTCCGGTGTCGATTACAGGACTCTTCATAAGCATCTGGATCATATTTTCTCAGAGCAGATCTTACAGCAGTCAACTACGGCTTCACGTCCCGAGAAGATATCTTTTTTGAACGGTTTCACACGAGATATAGTCTATGAACGGATAGACCGGGAGACTAAGAGAAATCTTCACCGAACGGTCGGACATCAGCTGGAGCAAGCTCCTGCCGGCCGGTGGGAAAGGGATCTCGGCCGGCTGGCCGACCATTTCTACCACGCAGCAGATACCCCGCGCGCCGTGAAATACGCGATGCTGGCTGCTGAGAAAGCCAAGGGCTCGGGCAAAAGGAATCAGGCCATAAAGCGTTACCTGCGAGTGCTAAAACTTTGCGACCAAGACGCCTTCCCGCTGCCCGGACGAAAAGAGGAGATTCAAGAGAGCTTGGCAGAGCAATACGAGGGGGAAGGCAACTATTCCCGGAGTCTTCACTTTTATCAGAAAGCTCTGGATCTGTGGGAGGGCAAAGCTTCTGACAAGCACAGACCCATCCAGATTTGCAGGAAGATGGCGAAAATCTATGGGAAGACAAGTGAGCATGAGAGGGCGGTGGAACTGCACCAGCAAGCCCTCCGGTTGGCAGACCAGGCGAACCTACCAAGAGAGCACGCTTCCGTGCTCATTGATTTAGCCTGGCACCACAAGGTCAAGTGTGAATACGACAAATCACTTGGGTGTGTGGAGAGGGCGATTTTGGCGCTCAAGGAACAGCAAGCATCCAGAGAGATGGGTAACGCTCTAAACTGCATTGGTACCGTCCGTTGGCACCTGGGTGATTACCCTGAGGCGTTCGAGAACCTGTTAAAAGGCCTTGAGGTTTTCCAGAAATTGCAGGAGATTGGGGGCATAGCTGAATGCTACATTCTCTTGGGTCTGGTCCTGAGGAGTCAGGGGCGGCCGGTTCAAGCGCTGGAGTATTCTCAGAAGGCGCTGGCGGCCTTAGAATCAGTCTCTGATCCATATAGGTTGTCCATACTGCAGAACAACCTCTCTTTAACCTACATGGATTTAAACCGGTGGGACCAAGGTCTGGAAAGCCTCTCGAAGAGCGTGGAACTTAAGAAGCAGATTTCTGATCTGAAGGGACTTGGCCTCTCTCACAATAACATGGGACTCATATATCTAAGGAAAGGCCTGTTTGACAAGAGCTTCGAGCATCTTACCATTGCTCTGCAGTTGTTCCGAGAGATTCGGGACGGAAGCGGTGTTGCTCTGGTTTACCATAACCTGGGTGATCTGCACAGGAACAAACAGGAGTGGAGAGAAGCTTCGCACTACTTGGAGAAAAGTCTGAGAATAGCCAGGGAGCTCGGCGAGGAAAGCAGGGCCGCCGATTGTCTGCTCCTCTTGGCGAAGACCACCACCGAGCAGTCCAACTTCGATCAATCCAGACGAGGCTTGAATCAGGCATTGGATCTTTTCACAAAAGCTAAGAACACCTTTGGAGAGGCAGAGGCTCAGCTGGCTTTGGGAGAGCTGGCTCTGCGCATGGAAAACCTGCCCCGGGCGGAAGAGTATCTGAATCAGGTCCAACTGTTCACAGAATCTGCAGGTAACAAATGGTTTAAGGGGTGCTATAAGAGGACTCACGCCCTTCTCCTGAAGCTTCAAGGAGAGCAAGAGGTTTGCCTGGAATACCTTCTCCAAAGCGTGGGTCTGTTTAAAGAATTGGGAGCAAGATACGAACTTGGCAGAACCTACCTTGAGCTTGGGAAGATCAGGCTGGAAACGGGAAAAGTCAAGGAAGGGAAAGCATTCTTGCGGGAAGCTTTGAATATCTTCGAGAAGTCTGAAGTCGAGGGAAAGAAAAAGGAGGTGGAGGTTTTGCTTGGCCAAACGAAGGAAATGACACAGGTGGAAGGAGAGAGAATTCAGACTTTTTATAAGCTGGCGGAGCTTCTGAACAGCATCTGGGATACAGACGAGTTGTTGTCCAAAGCCTTGGAACTAGTCATGGAGCTCATGAATGCAGAGAGAGGGGCGATCATACTCCATTCCGAAAAAGACAGAACCTTCGAACTAAAGGTCTCCAGGGGACTGGAACCGGAGACGTCCGAGGATGCCATCGCCATAAGTCAGCGGGTCTTAAAGGACGTGATCAAGAGTGATTCGCCTTTGATCGTGGAAAACGCAATGAGCAATCCGCAATTTGCTGCAAGCAAGAGCGTGGTAATGCACAACATTCTTTCCATTCTCTGCGTTCCGTTGAAAACCGGAGACAGGCTTATCGGAACCGTGTATCTGGATCATCGAAGCCTTCCCGCGGTATTCTCCTCAGAGGATATTGATTTTCTGAAGGCCTTTGCCAGTCTCATAGCTACCGCCATCGAGAAAAGCGAACTGTACGTCAAGGCCAATGAGGAAATCTTTCAACTGAAAGAGGTGCTGCACAAGACCTACAATTATCCCCAGATCATCGGAAACAGCCCCAAGATGCAGGAGATATTCAACTTGGTGGAGAAGGTTGCTAATTCCAAAACCAGCGTTCTGATTACAGGCGACAATGGAACCGGCAAAGAGTTGATAGCTCATCTGACCCACGCGAGAAGTCAGAGAAGCGGGGGACCGTTTGTACGAGTTAACTGCGCCGCCCTGCCGGAAACCTTGCTGGAAAGCGAGCTTTTTGGGATCGAGGAAAAAACGGCCACAGGGGTAGGGTTCAGAAAGGGGAAGTTCGAGCTGGCCGACGGAGGCACCATCTTCTTAGACGAGATCGGAGACATGTCGTTATCCGTCCAGGCGAAAGTCTTAAGGGTGCTGCAGGAGAAGGAGTTTGAGCGGGTGGGCGGACAAAAGTCGATAAAGTTGGATATCCGAATAATCTCTGCCACCAACATGGATCTGCAGAAGAAGGTCGGGGATGGCACCTTCAGAAGGGATCTGTACTTTCGGCTAAATCCCATCGTGATTGCGCTTCCCCCGCTTCGCGAAAGAAAAGAGGACATCCCTTACCTGGTTCGCTATTTCGCCGAGAGGTTCTCCAGGGAGAATAACAAGCCGGAGATCAGGCTCACCAAGAGGATTAGCAGCGCCTTGCAGGAGTATAGCTGGCCAGGCAACGTCAGGGAGTTGGAGCACGTTATTGAAAGAGCGACCCTGCTGAGCAGGAATGGGGAGTTTCCCAAGGAGCTTTTGCCGGAGGAAGTTGGTGCAGGGAAACAACTGGTCAATCTGGACAGGTATGGGAAGCTTCAAGAAGTTCTGGACTGGGTGGAGAAGCGAAAGATCATTCAGGCGCTGGAAAGGAACAGGTGGAATCAGGTCAGGGCGGCGGAGGAGTTGGGGTTGAATGAGACTACTTTGAGACGAAGAATCAAGAAGCACAAGATCAAAAGAATTGCCCGCATCAGGCCTTCATAAATGACGATTTTCTTTGTAATAGCTTATTCCTGAACAACTTACACGGTCCTGCTGGAGCCCCCTTAAAAAGCGGTTCGGCGAAAATGACGAGGGGTGTAACCTCTTTTGTCAGTATAACTTACTGAAATTCCCCGTCTACTCGTCGCTGCCGACGAGATATCCTCTCCTAATCCCTTGACAGCCGATCTTCGGCCCTTGGTGTAAGCCCTTAGTCTGCATGGAGTAAGTAAGTTTCTCATACTTCGGGCACGGAGGTTGCAATAGGATTCATCTTGAATGGGCTAACAACTTTCAAGTTAAGGAGGTTGAGATGCTTTCCAAGCTGAATGCTTTCGGGCCGCTTGTGCTGGTGGTCGCAGTGCTCCTGCTGCTTACCTGTTTTGTGGGGAACGCAGTATATGCTGACGGCGGAGGAGGCCAGACCCCTGATCCGCCACCGCTGCAACCTGCTCCGCCCTCGGGTGGAGACAGTGATACCACGTTCATGGACGTGATCGAGACTGTTTTGGGCTTCATCATCTAGAATCCAAGTTGATGGATCATATGTATCGTGTGTTGCCGGTTTCAATTTATATGGAGAGAAGAAAGGGAGACAGATCTTAAGATGAAGAGTGTAAAATCTATCCCGGGAGGCAGTCATTGTTTGAATTCCCTAACTTGCAGGATTTCTGCTTATTTTCGAACAGCTCCTATTCTGCTTGCAACTGAGTGGCTGCTTTCCTTGGGGTATTAGAGGAAAAGAAGTGAGAAACGCGGAGTGAATATGTGGAAAGTGGTAACATTGGTTTTGATGTTGATGCTGGTACCAGTTTGTTATGATGGGGTTGACGTAGATTTATCTGGTCTTAGTGAATCAGAGAGGTCTGATTTTGGATCGTCTCGTGCGGTAAGTAGATATGTTTATGCGTTAGCCACACTTGGACTGCCGGATAAGGTGAATGGTCGATTTCCGTTCGGTCGACAGGGTTTGTGGCAGCAGATACCTGGTGAGTATGTAAATGAATGGGAGTGGGGGGGTGAGAAGTATACATTTGAGTCTGTGATTGACATGAGCTGTCAACCAATGGTGTCAAAGCGTTTAAAAGGTGATTTGATTATCGAGTACTTGCAAGTGTGTGATGTAGGTGAGGAATACTGCGTAGAATTTATGGTGGATGGATTGCATGTATACCAGATGAGAACCCTGTATAGAGTTGACCTATTAGTTAGAAAGGGTGATCGCTGGTATTTCTTGTGGGGTGGATGTCCAGTTATGGATTGGGGTGGACATCGTGCTTTTTGGGGAGTTGGATGGATAGATAAGGATGATATCAAGCAGTTAATGGGCAAAAAGAAAGAAGTTCTGGTGTTATTGGAAGTTAGAGATCTTTTGACTGCCGGGCAGAAAGCAGCAGTCAAGTTGTTGGAAATTCAAAAGGGAAGGAGGTGAAGTTGCTATGAAAATAGGGACGATACTGTTTGCGTTTGGTTTGCTGTTCGTGGTTGGGACGGTAATGCTTGTTGCAAACACACTCTGGGCAGACGGACCAGCCGGACCAATAGGTACTGTTAGTAATGAACCAGCCCCACCAATATCAGTAGGAATGGAAGAGATCTACGAAGTTACGATGTCGGTGGATTTACCCGATCGACTCTCAACGGATCAGGTTAAGATGTTGGTGATGCTGGGAGTACTACGTCCTGAAGGCGCCATCCAACTTGGGCTCGTAGAGGGACCGAAGTGCCACTGGGTTGTGACGTACTGTGGAGGCTATGATTGGTGTAGATCTTGTAACCCTGGCCCAGGGAGTTCGCCTTGTGGTT
>JBAUFO010000220.1:0-4422 GCA_049679185.1 Candidatus Zixiibacteriota bacterium | reverse complement strand
GCTTATTTCTCCGGGAGTAGATGGTTGAGCAAGGGCAGATTATCTCGATAAAGGAAAAACCCTTTTTGTTCATCGCCTCGGTCATGGACCTGGTTAGCCTTCGCACGTGCAAAGCGGTCCAGCGGGCGACGTAGACCGCGCCGCAGGATTCGGCCAACTGAGGCAGGCTGAAAGGGTTTTCAAAATTACCGTACGGCGAGGTGGACGTGTTGGCGCTAATGGGCGTAGTGGCCGCCACCTGCCCGCCGGTCATGGCATAGATGAAATTGTTGACGCATATGACCACGATGTCCATGTTCCTGCGGGCGGCATGGATGAAATGATTTCCCCCAATACCCGCGATATCTCCATCTCCGCTGATAACCACCACCTTAAGCTCGGGATTTGCCAGCTTCAATCCGGTGGCAAAGGGAATCGCCCGACCATGAGTGGAATGAAAGGAATCCAGCTTTATGTAACCTGCCACCCTGCCGGTGCAGCCGATCCCGGATACCACGCTTATCTTGTCTAAGGGGATCTCGACTTTTTTCAAAGCCTCGGCAAAGGCGGTCACCGCGGTTCCTATCCCGCAGGTGGGACACCAGATATGCGGAATGCGATCCATCCGCAGCATAGCTTCCATCGGGTGTTCAGCAGCCTCGGCCTGCTGATCTACTTGGGTTGCTTTCATTTTACCGCCTCCTTAATGGCCTTGTATATGTCCTCCGGATCGTGCACCCATCCTCCTCCATGCGGCACCAGAGACACTTTAGACTTTCCACAGACGCATCTTTCCACCTCATAGAACATCTGTCCGTAGTTCATCTCCACCACCACGATAGCCTTCACCTTACCGGCCAGTTCCCTGATCTTCTTCTCCGGAAACGGCCAGCATATGATGGGGCGGAGAAGACCCACCTTAAGTCCTTCACCTCTTGCCTTCTGAAGCGCGGGAATACAGACACGGGAGCTTATACCGTATGAGAAGATCACCACCTCTGCATCCTCCATGTTCGTCTCTTCGATGTCCTCCAACTCGTCTGCATGTAGTCTTATCTTCTCCACCAGTCTTCTTACCAGCTTCTCCTGTGCCTCCCAGCTCATGACCGGATAGCCTTTCTCGTCGTGGGTCAGACCGGTGACGTGGATTTTATATCCGTCCCCGGCTTTAACCATCTCCGGTATCATATCCTTACCCGCCTTGAATGGCAAATACTCCTCCGGAGGAAGCTTGGTGTATCGGCGGGGGTAAAGCTCAATCTCATCGGCGGGAGGAATCACAACCTTTTCGGTCATGTGCCCCACACATTCATCCGTCATCACCATCACCGGGACCCGATACTTCTCGGAGAGATTGACCGCTTTTATCACCTGCTCGAAACAATCCTGGGGTGAGTTGGGGGATACGGCAATGATCTCGTAGTCTCCGTGCGATCCCCAGCGCGCCTGCATCATGTCTGATTGTCCCGGAAGGGTGGGGAGTCCGGTGGAGGGCCCACCTCTTTGAACGTTAATCACCACGCAAGGGGTTTCCAGCATGACCGCCAGCCCGATGTTCTCCTGCATAAGGGAAAAGCCTGGACCTGAGGTAACGGTGAGCGCCTTAACTCCTCCCCAGGTTGCCCCCACAACCGCTGCCATGGACCCCATCTCGTCCTCCATCTGAATGAAGACGCCTCCCACCTTAGGAAACCGTTCGGCCACCCTTTCGGCCACCTCGGTGGAAGGGGTGATGGGGTATCCTGCAAGGAAACGGCAGCCTGCTGCGATGGCTCCCTCTGAACAGGCATGGTCGCCATCTAAATAATGTTCTCCGGTCAGTACACCTTTAGGATCAGCTTTCAACTTTCTTTACCTCCTGTTGGGCTTGCTTGCCCTTGGAATCGTCCTTCGGTTTCTCCGTTACGTATATGGCGAACTCTGGACAGAGCATCTCGCACAGCCCGCAGAAGACGCAGGTGTCCTCCTTGGCCACGTAGGGCGGATGATATCCCTTGGAGTTGAATTCGGTGGAAAGCTCAAGCACGTCCTTGGGACAGTATTCCACGCAAAACGCGCAGCCTTTGCACCTTTCCTTGATGATATGAAGTTCGCCGTGCGGAATGTCGAGCTTGTCGGCATCTAAAGGTTTCCGCCAGAATTTTCCCATCGAGGGTGGGGACATGATCTCACCTCCGGAAGTCGATTACTAGAAGGGTCTGCTGCCCAGACACAGTACGTTCAAGTAAGATAAAATCAATTCCGTTTTAGTCAAGTTCTATTTTTCACAAGCTCCCAGATACTCAACAGAATAATACGTCTTCAGAGAACAAAGAGTGGGCAATGAGTCCCCGACAAGCCCAGTTTTTCCGCTGTGGCAAAAAGCTGGGCGCTATCTTTTTAGAATTTGCTTGACGACGGAGCTAATAAGGCTTTTATTCCCTATAACAATCAGATCACAACTTGTAACGCACGCGTTCGGCCTACTCGAGTAGGCGTAGCTCTCCACGCGCCAAAACACGGGGAGATGTACCATGAGGAGAGAAGTACTATTATCCTTGGTCACAATAGCGCTCGGCTTAATTTGCCTATCCGGCTGCACAGGTGACAGTCAAACACCAGATACGGCATATGCTAACCTGAGCAGCCTTATCGACTCGATCTCCGCTACACCTACGAAGGCGGGAAAGTATAGTCTGACTTCCGAATTCTTCGAGAAACTAACAGCTCTGAGAGAAACTGAAGGGGCTGATTCCGCCCGGTTCATCCTCCTTGCCTTCTTCAGCCGCCAACACCCCCAGATCAGGATTACCGATTCACTGGCTGCGCTTCAACTGGTTGAGTGGATTCACAACTGCTTCACCATGATGGATTCCGGCGGGGTGTTTTTCACCAACGGGGCTATGGACACCTACGCCGCCTGGTATCTGCAGCGAGTGGATGGCGTCCGCCCAGACCTGATTGTCATCGCTCTGCAGTTTTTGGTGGGAGCGGATTATCGCCAATTCCTGTTGGGAGATAGTGAGGTGCGCACAGCTCTGAATCTATCGAGAGACGACAGCCTGCCCGTGCCGCCTTCGACCAGGGAGACACAGAATGCTCTACAAGAGATAATCATCCGTTCGGTCAGGAAACCGGAGCACCCACCTCTTTATCTGGCGCCTCGCTGCGGTGTCGCGGAGAGGTTTGGCGGGCATATCGTCGACTTAGGGTTGGTACATGCTTACCAGGACTCCATTCAACCACAAGCTCACACTCTTGACCTGCTCATCTCGAAACTCACCCAGGACTGGAGACTTGACTATGCATCGCAGGGAGCACCGAGAGATTCAAGCTACGCCGCCCGGGTCGCCTGGCTGCAGTATCTTACGTTGGTTATCCGGATGGCTCTGGAATTCAAAGAACAGAAGCATTACCAGGACATGGATACCCTCTTCGCCTACCTTGAACCCGTTGTGGGTGAGGACTGGCGATTCTCAATGCTCAGGTATATGCACTGCCACCAGAGCAAGGAGGAGTGCCTTCAGTACCTGGAGAAGGTCAAGGAATATGCTGCTGACCATCCCCATGATCGGGCTGTGCAGGCGACCCTTAGGCAATTGGAAAACAGGTAAATGCCTGCCTCGCAGTTTACGCAAGAGTGAGGCCTTGGGTGGTCCAGTAATTCGGAACTACGCCTTGGGTGCGCAGCTTTTGCACAGGTATTCCAATTCCGCTTCCGCCATCACCGCACGTGCTTCTTCGGCAGAGGTAATCTGGCTTCCACACTCTCGGCAGAAGACATGATGCTTGTGTTTATGCGCGTGAGCAGCGTACTCCTCTAACTTCTTCTTCTGCTCCGGGGACGGCTCTGGAGTGTCACTGAACCCGAAGTCCTTGATGTTCTTTTTGCACTCCTCACAGTAAAACTCGATGTCAATTTTATGCTTGGGCGTATCATCCTCCCTTTAAACTGACCTCCGATCGCTAATCACAAGCAATATAAGACAGTGTCGCGGATGCAGTCAAGCACTTTCTCCGGTCTGGAGTGTCAAGCCCCCCCGTGCGGGATCTTCGACTTCAGCTTGACTCGTTAGGTCCCGCTGAAGCGCGACACTCCAATAGGCTAACTGAAGGTCACGACCGTGTACGGATGATTCCAAAAAAAAGTCCGGATTCGGAAAATTTTTCTTGACAAGGAAACATTTTGTGTTTAATTGCGTATCACGATGCTAATTGAGAAGTAGATCCAGACAGGCGGAGGTGGACTTTTTGATGGCGTTTGAACTGCTCAGACTTAATTGCCCGGTACAGGGCATTACTATGCCTATTTCTGTCTCCACCTTCAGTAAATGGAGGCTACTCTGAATAGGATAATGGCGAAGAACTTCACGAAACCGTGACCTATTTAGAGTAGGTCACGGTTTTTTATTATCGGTGAAAGGAAAAGAGATGAACCAAGCGGTAGAGACCTTCGATCTGAAC
>JBAUFO010000219.1:0-5840 GCA_049679185.1 Candidatus Zixiibacteriota bacterium | reverse complement strand
GGTCACTGACGAATAGGGTTGGCCGGGCTGAATGCCCTTCAGGGTGTCCTTCGATCCCGAAGATCTTCCTTCGACACTGAGTCTCAGGACGAAGTGCAGGATCGAGGGAAATCCCTTCAGGGTGAACCCCTCTCTTAGTAAGAGAGGGGGGCTGAGGGTGAGTTCTAAACCCTTTACCACCCGGCCGATGTCGGCACCGGACTTACTGGCGTTACTGAAGTTACTGACGTTCATTCTTGATCCATCGGCATTAGGAAAGGCCGAGGCCTTCTCGCTTCGGGGAATTCCTAATTCCCGAAACATTAAGGAGTTATGGACCACCCGGCCGATGTGGGCACCGGACTTACTGGACTTACTGGACTTGCTGGACTTGCTGGACTTTCTGGGGGTCATTTTTAAAATTTATCATCTGCAATCATGTGCTGACCTTGATCCCGTTCTTACCGAGAGGGATAGGAGTATCCGTGCATAGGTGGACAGCGCTGAGAGAGGGGATCGAAGGAATTTGATTCTATGAATGTGAACGTTCTTTCTCGCATATAACTCTCCTCAATAACACGTGGGGTATCTGCATTACCTTCAAGATTGTGGCGAAATTGCTTTTTGGGGAAGGCTGCTGCCGGGCGAGACGCCCAGCCTACAACCTTGGGAGGCTTTTTCTGTGCCCGGCTAATCGGACAGGGGTGCAATTTTTCATATCAAGCCTTTCCTTCGACCCTGAGGTCTTCCTTCGACCCTGAGGTCTCACTTCGTGCCGAGCGCACTCAGTGCGAGGCAGGACAGAAGGGCAGGATGAACCAGGCCTACGAGCTTCGACGGATTGAGGATTCGCGTCGGGATAACAAAATCCCGACGCAACCTGCGACATCCCCAGCAAACGCGGAATGGGTTTTTAGATTGCGTAATCCGCATACGTAATTGCCACGCCATTTAGTGGTATTGACAGGGTGCTGTTTTTATTACATATTTGTTTCCTGTTCAGGAAGACGTGTCATTGGTTGCGCATCGACATTTGGAGAGAATCTCTTCGCGGATTCCTAAAATGACTACAACATTTCCAGTTTTGTGTCGTATACTGAATTGATATGAATACAAAAATGAAATCAGCCAAGAATACTTTGGAAGCCGCCGGGTTGAAACCGACATACCCCAGGCTGAAGGTTCTGGAGTATCTGCAGAAGCATGAGGATCATCCCGCTGTGGAGATGATATACGAGGATCTGGTTGCGGAGATTCCCACCATATCCAAGACCACCATCTACAACACTCTGAATGCCTTCCTGGAAAAGGGAATAATACACGGCATCACCATCACCGGAACCGAGACCAGATACGACGTGAAGGAGAGTCCTCATCACCACCTCTTGTGCAAAAGCTGCGGCAGAATCTTCGACGTCGAGGTGCACTGTCCTTACGAGGGGCAGATTGAAGTAGACGGACACAGGATCGATGAAAAGCTGGGCTACTTCAAGGGCGTGTGCCGGGAATGTTTGGAGAAGGAAGAGTAGACTATGATTGACCTCTTGCTGAATGCCATAAAGCAGATCTGGGAGTTTGCCCTGATTGTCAGCCCCTGGCTGATACTCGGCTTCCTATTCTCAGCCTTGATTCACGCGTTTATAGGCGAGAGATTCATCAGGCAGCATCTGGGTGGCGGAGGCTTCGCCTCTGTCTGGAAGGCTACCGTCTTTGGGATACCCCTGCCCATCTGCTCATGCGGGGTGATTCCGCTGGCTGCGGGCTTGAGGAAAGACGGGGCATCCAAGGCGGCGACCATGTCGTTTTTGGTCTCCACCCCTACCACCGGGATCGACTCCATATTCGTGACCTATGCCTTCTTAGGAGCGACGTTTGCCATCGTCCGGCCGATCTCGGCTTTGTTCGGGGGGCTTCTGGTGGGTGCGCTGGTGAGTCTGCTGGTGAAAGAAAAAAGCGAGATTGCGAATATTGAGCCCGCAGGCGCACGAGTTCTGTCTCTTAAAGGCAGGTTAGTAGATGGCTTGAAGTATGGGTTTGGAGTTCTACCGGAGGACATCGGAAAGACGGTCATGGTAGGGGTTCTGCTGGGGGGAGCGATAGCCGCCTTCCTGCCGCAAGATTTTTCGCAGGAGTACCTCTCCAATCCCATCATCGCATATCCGCTTATGCTGGTTATCTCCATCCCCTTATATGTATGCGCAATCGGCTCGGTTCCCATCGCTGCCGCCATGATGACCAAGGGATTGATGCCGGGGGCGGCACTGGCCTTTCTGATCGCCGGCACCGCCACCAACGTAGTGACAATTGCCTTTGTGGCCAAGAAGTTCGGAAAGAACATGGTCTTAATCTACCTGGTATCCATAATGCTCCTGGCCGTGGCCTCCGGAATCGTGCTTGATTTCCTGATGGGTGGAGTTGTGGTCAAGGAAATGCTGTTCAAAGGGAGAGAGTTGCCCTACTGGCTGCAGTTGGCCTGCCTGATTCTGTTCGTCGGCCTGGTCTTGAGAGATTCTTTGGGAACCAGAGGAAAAGGGATGCCCAAGGCAAGATTCACTTTCCACGTTCCTAACATGGAGTGCAAGCACTGTCAGATGAAGGTTGAGCAGGCGGTGAAGGAGCTTCCCGGTGTCAGAAACGTAGAGGTGCTGCTGGGCGACAACTTAGTCAAGGTGGACGGAGAGGTGGATGAGAAGAGCTTGAAGGAGAAGATCGAGGAAGCCGGTTACACCGTCGCCAAAAGGGAATGACAGAAACGCTCTATTTTGAAAAAAAACCTATGGAGACATTAGTGGAAGAGTTATATTGCAGCGGGAAACATCAATTCTCATATGCGGGAGGGAAAGATGGACAAATACGTTTGCATTGTCTGCGGCTACGTGTACGACCCGGAAAAGGGCGATCCTGATTCGGGAGTGGAGCCCGGAACGTCTTTCGACAAGCTGCCGGAGGACTGGCTCTGTCCGGTGTGCGGCGCAGGGAAGGACCAGTTCGAGAAACAACCGGCATAAGCCACTCAATTTGCCCAAGGTTGAATAGGCTTGGAGTCAAAAAGGAGGAGAAGTGACAGAGATAAGCGGTCAGGTGGTCAACGTGATAAAGGAAGCCATTAAGTTGGAGATAAACGGGAGGGGCTTCTTCAACCATGCCACCGAGGTGACTCACAACGAGCTGGGGAAGAAGATGTTTCGAAAGCTGGCCCAGGATGAGACGGAGCACCTGGATTCATTCGGGAATCTGTTCACGGCCCTCACCGGGGGAGAAGAATGGAGGAAGCTGGTTGACCCGGACGAAGTCAAAGGTGACTCCAATCTGATCGATGAGCTGAATTCGAGGATGAAGAAAGGTGAGAGGGCCAGCGAGCTTGAGGCCATCAGCATCGGAATGGAACTGGAGAGAAACGCGGTCGACTTCTTCGAGAAATCCGCCCGGGAGGCAACCGATCCCAAGGCCAGGGAGATCTTGGAGAAGATATGTGAGGAGGAGAAGTTCCATTACGAGCTGCTGCAGGCGCAATATGACTCGGTGAACAACTCCGGCTTCTGGCTGGACTCGGCCGAGTTCAGGATGGATGGTAGGTACTAACAACAGGGGTTGGAGTTACGAACAATCGTTTTTCTAACCGGACGAAACCTCCAAGAGGAGACAAGACGTGAGTTACCAAGAGTTGAAACCGAAGATCCACTCAGTTGGCGCTATAGACTGGGACAGAAGACTATTCGACGAACTGATCCCGCTTCCGGATGGGACAAGCTACAACGCTTACCTGATCGAAGGAAGCGAGAAGAAGGCACTTCTGGATACAGTTGATCCGACTAAGGAAGAGGAGTTTGTGACCAATCTGCAGAAACTCGGAGTCAAGACGATTGACTATGTGGTTTCCCATCATGCGGAGCAGGATCACTCCGGGGCCATTCCCGTGATACTGAAACACTACCCTGAGGCTAAGGTGGTGACCAATCCCAAATGTGCATCCATGCTGATGGACCTGCTGCACATTCCTGAAGACAGGTTCATAACGGTGGTTGATGGGGAAACGCTGTCGCTGGGAGACAAGACCCTGAAGTTTGTCTACTCCCCCTGGGTACATTGGCCGGAGACGATGGTTACCTATCTGCGGGAAGACAAAATTCTCTTCTCCTGCGATTTCTTTGGCTCTCATCTGGCGACGAGCGATCTGTTTGTCAGAGACAAGGCGCTGGTGTATGAATCCGCCAAAAGGTATTACGCCGAGATAATGATGCCCTTCCGGGCACCCATCAAAAAGAACCTGGAGAAGATAAAGGATCTGAAGATAGAGATGATCGCTCCCAGCCATGGGCCGATTCACGATGAGCCCGAGTTCATCCTGGATGCTTACAGAGATTGGGTGTCAGACAAGGTAAAAAATGAAGTGGTCCTGCCCTATGTCTCCATGCACGGCAGCACAAGAAGAATGGTCGACCACTTCGTCGACGCCCTGATGGAGAGGGGGATCACTGTAAAGCCATTCAATTTGACCGCAACCGACATAGGAGAACTGGCCATGGCTCTGGTGGACGCCGCCACCATAGTGGTTGCCTCGCCCACGGTCCTGGTGGGGCCTCACCCGGCTGCCGTATATGCCGCCTATCTGGCCAATGCACTGAGACCTAAGGCCAAGTTTGCGTCGGTGATCGGCTCATACGGATGGGGCGGAAAGATGGTGGATCAGATCACCGGCATGCTGACTAATCTGAAGGTGGAGGTGCTTTTGCCGGTTCTGGTCAAGGGTCATCCCAAGAATGAGGATTTCAAGTCACTGGACAGGTTGGCAGACGACATTCTGAGGAAACATAAGGAGCAAGAGCTTTGTTGAGAAGAAACCTGTAACCGAGGAGGGGAGAATGTCGGGTAAACAGGATAGATGGATTTCACGTCCAGCTGGCGGGAGATGGGGCTGGCTGGTGATCAATGGAATCCTGCTTGGAATGGTGATCTTGCTGGTGCTTTCTTTTTCACCGGGGATGGGCCATTGTCAACAGCCAAACTCCGACGCGACGGAAGGCTGCCTGGGCTGCCACGCGAGCATTCACCCGGGTATCGTGGCAGACTGGGAGAACAGCCGTCACGCTAAGGTGACCCCAGCGCAGGCGCTGGAAAAAGAAAAACTGGCGCGGCGCGTCTCGGCTGACAGCATACCGGAACATTTGATGACCACTACGGTGGGTTGCGCCGAGTGTCACACCATGAATCCTGAAAGGCATCTCGACACGTTCGACCATGCGGGCGATCAGGTTCACACCGTGGTCACGCCCGAAGACTGCGCCGCCTGTCATCCGGTGGAGAGGAGCCAGTATGAGAAAAACATCATGTCTTATGCTCACATCATTTTGACCAACAACCCGCTTTACCACAGCCTGCTGACATCCATCAACGGGATTCAGCATTTCGATGGTGTCAAGACATCACTGACCGATCCGGATGAGCAGACCAATTTCGAATCGTGTCTTTACTGTCACGGGACCGAGGTTATGGTGGTGGGGACCATCACCCGGGAGACGGTTCTGGGTGAGATGGAGTTTCCCGCCCTCTCCGGCTGGCCCAACCAGGGAGTGGGCCGGATCAACCCGGACGGGAGCATGGGGTCCTGCGCCGCCTGCCACACCCGGCACCAGTTTTCCATAGAAATGGCCAGAAAGCCTTACACCTGCTCCGAATGCCACAAGGGACCGGACGTTCCGGCTTACAAGGTGTATGAGGTGAGCAAGCACGGCAATATGTTTGCATCCATGAACAAGGATTGGGATTTTGAGGCCGTGCCGTGGGTGGTGGGGAAGGACTACACCGCGCCCACCTGTGCCTCCTGTCACGTCAGCCTGGTGGTTGAACCGGAAGGTGACGTG
>JBAUFO010000218.1:0-1855 GCA_049679185.1 Candidatus Zixiibacteriota bacterium | reverse complement strand
GTTTACAACATTGGCGAGAGGGTGGAGGGATACTCAAACTTTCTCTGGACCCTGCTTTTGAGCCTGTTCATGAGGATGGGACTGGATCCGGTTGCGATCTCTCAGATTCTCGGAGTCTTGTTCAGTCTTGCCACAGTTTTTCTGCTGCTGCGGCTGAACAGGAGGTTGTATCCGAAGGAGAATTTGTTTAACTATCTGGCGCCGCTTTTTCTCGCTTGTTGCGGAGCTTATGCTGCCTGGTCCACGGGCGGATTGGAGACTTCCTTTTTCACCTTTCTGGTTCTCCTGGGTTCGTTCCTGCTCATCTTGGGCATTGACCAGCCCAAACGTTTCGCTTACTCGGGAATCGTGTTTGCTTTGGTCTGCATGACCCGGTTGGACGGTTTGATCCTCACCTTTGTCTCCTCTGTTTTCCTGCTGTACCTCTTCCTGATTAAGAAGAGGGTCGAGGCAAAAAGCCTCTTGCTCTGGAGTCTCTCCTTCTTGATTCCCTTCTTGCTGTACTTTTTCTGGCGATGGTCATATTATGGAAAGCTCTTGCCCAACACATTCTACATAAAGGTGGCTGGGGCCACATATTATCAACAGGGGTTTTCCTATCTTGTAAGTTTCGTTGAAAGGTTCTGGATTTGGTTCATGGTGATCCCGCTGCTTTTCCTGGGCAAGGGCATAAGGTTGAATCCGAAACTCAAGATGGTGGTTTTCTACTTCACCTCGATGATCCTGGTTTTCTCTTGTTACGTGGTGTATGTGGGCGGCGACTTCATGGACATGTTTAGATTTCTGGTCCCGATCCTGCCTTTCTTCTTCTTTCTTATTCAGGAGGGATTTAGGGGGATGTATCAATATTCGGAGCTCCTTGCGGCAGGAAGCCGCAAAACCGCATTGAACGCTCTAAGCCTCCTTCTCATCGGATCGAATATATTCCTTCTTGCCTATCCATCCGGAGAGAGTAATAAAGTCTGGAGTCGGGAAGGTGTAGACAGCATAGGATTGCTGCGGGAATCCTCTCGGCTTTGGTCGAAAGTGGGATTGAAATTCAAAGAGCTTGCCGATCCCGATGAGACCCTGTCCACCACCGCTGCAGGAGCGATAGCCTACTACTCGGAGCTCTATACCATTGATGAGCTTGGTTTGACTTTAGCGTCTCAATCAGGCCTGAATGTCGGTGAATATCCTAGGCCCGGTCACCAGAAGAGAGTGACAAGGCAATTCCTGGTATCTCGAAAGCCTGCTTATATACTCAGACACCCCTTGTTTTTCTATGACCACGAACTGAACCGCTTGCGTACGTCTCAAAAGGAGGAGATATTCTTCACCAACGGATACGAATTAATGCTTCTCGGGATCGAGACTACCGAGAAAGGGCGAAAGTACCTGCATTGCTTCAGACTGAAGGAGTCGCGTGCGGGACAAATCGATCAGGACGGCCCCTAAAACAAAACACCAAATGATTCGGGGAATTAGCATGGATCGTTCGGCAAGGTATAAGGGCGTGGCTAGCGAAGAGAAAGAGAGCGTGAATGTCTGGTTAGAGGAGACAAACGTCCCCTGAGTGTTTTAAGGGGGCATTTCAATCATGATTGCGTGATTCATCATCAGGTTCTGCCCAACTGGACAACAGAGTGAAAGAACGGTGACTGAATGAAGAAAGCCCATATCCCGGCAATTCTGAGCTTAATCATATCTCTTATACTACTGTTTCACGTTAATTACCTTCGCTTCGTCTGCGACGATGCCTTCATCTCCTTCAGATATGCCAAGAATTTCGTCGAAGGACATGGCCTGGTTTACAACATTGGCGAGAAGGTAGAGGGATACTCAAACTTTCTCTGGACCCTGCTTTTGAGCCTGT
>JBAUFO010000217.1:0-1595 GCA_049679185.1 Candidatus Zixiibacteriota bacterium | reverse complement strand
CCAGTCCCACCTCATAGGCAGTGCCCCAGGCACCGGCATCAGGCTTGCTCCTGGCGTATACCCGGCGCTGAACTCCCGGATACACGCCGGCAGTCCACATCCAGGAGACGTGGCGGTAACCGCCCGTGCCCGCAGAGGAAACCGAGATCATCCGGCCCATGGAGCCGTTCTTCTGGTAGTCGTACCAGGTGAGCCCCACCAGATCGTGCTCGGTCACCGTGGGGACCTCCGGATCCGGAATCAGCAAGTAGCAGTCCGCTGGGTCCTTAGAGCCGGCGGTGGAGTACTTGCTGGGCACCCCAATCGCATCCATCGTCTCGGGCGGATAATAATCCTCGGAGATGTGTCTTATTCGTTTCCCACCCGCCGAGGTCTTCTTGGCGGTGGTGCAGAACCCTTCCGCCACCAGGAGTCCCAGGCCGAGAGCCAGAGTGAACAAAAACGTTAACACTCTTGAACTCATCTCTATCTCCTTTCAGAGGGAGAAGGTTAAATGGTCAGATAAACCTGCCTTCTTTATCAACTCTGCTGAAAATCTACGGGGACAGAAATCATATGCCTCCTGCAGAGTTCTTTTGGTCTGCAGCAAAAGGAAAAACCAAAAAAGAAGACCGTGAAAAGTCGTGTCTTCCACTCTTCGGAGCGCTCGAAGAGAGATCAGCAGAATTCCTTGCGTGTGGACCTGACTCGCTCCAGTGCCCGGAAGACTCTAAAAACGGAATACTCTAATAAACTAGACATATTAAAGTAGAAGTCAACCAAAAAGTTCGAGAACAACCCGAAAAATCACCGCTGGCAGGAAGCGGAAATGGATACCCCTTGCTTTACGCTCCTGTTTTGTCGCTGGCAGGCTTCACCAGCGGGAAACATAATCCTGTGTCTCCAGGCTCGGTTTGAGGTGGGGATGCTCGTATCGAGGCTCGATGTTGGAGGCTCAAAACCAAGAGGTTTGAATTTCCGGTATCCAGTCTCAAAACCGAGCCCAGATGAGCTCCGGCGGACGCCCCCGTCTGGGCGTCCGGGAGCTTCGTTACGAGCTTCGCCAACGGCAAACGAACGGAGGGATCCGAAGAATTCTGTGGACATAACACCTGTCACGAGAAGGGCATAAAAATGGGATAGCCCCTTCTTAAGAGGGGCTATCCCATAAGCTTTGCGCTTTAGATAAGCGCTCTTCCTGACTCTAGAAGTTAGTCCTTACCAGTACCAGATACCCGGACAGCTGGGTCGCGGACCGCCCTTGTACAGGAAGCTTACCGTGTAAACCACGTCCCCAACGTTGATCACGCCGTCGTTGTTCACGTCACCACGGGCCTGCGGACAGTCCGGTGCAGCGCCGCCCTTGTACAGGTAGCTCACCGTGTAAACAACGTCTCCAACGTCCACTTTGAAGTCGCCGTTGGCATCTCCGCACCCCGCCGGAATTGCGCCCAAGGATCTCTCCCTGGCAACTATGGCACGAGCGGTGTCAACCAACGCCTGCATCTCAGCCAGTCCGGTGGGAGCCAGAACCTCTACCATGGTGAATTCTGCCTTGGCGTTCGCATCAGTTCCCGCATCGATCTTGTGGGCAGTGAAAACAATGCTCCGATCCA
>JBAUFO010000216.1:0-21552 GCA_049679185.1 Candidatus Zixiibacteriota bacterium | reverse complement strand
TGGATCGGAGCATTGTTTTCACTGCCCACAAGATCGATGCGGGAACTGATGCGAACGCCAAGGCAGAATTCACCATGGTAGAGGTTCTGGCTCCCACCGGACTGGCTGAGATGCAGGCGTTGGTTGATACCGCTCGTGCCATAGTTGCCAGGGAGAGAGCTCAGGGTGGAATGCCGGCCTTGTGCGGAGACGTTCAGGGTGACGCCGTCGTAAACGTAGGAGACGTGGTTTATTTGGTCTCATACCTGTTCAAGGGTGGCCCGGCGCCTTACTGTCCACAGGCTCGTGCAGATTGCAACAGCGATGGAGTACCGGATGTTGCTGACGTGATTACCTTGGTTGATTTCCTGTATAGGGGAGATGTTGCGCCGGTGTGCCCTGGAATCTTGTACTGGTAGGTGCCGAGTCTCAAATTTCAAAAGTTGCGCTCAATCCGCGGCGCATCAAGAAGAATTCGGTGGTTTTCGCGACACAAGATCAATCGGTTGCTTCATGTCAAATCGAAAGGAGCAGCAAGATGAAAAGAGGTTTCTCGATTTTGCTTTGTTTGGGCGCTTTTGCTTTGGGGACCTTAGCCTCCGGTCAGTGCCCGGAGGACCCCAATGATCGCGGCCAGTGCGATACCATGTACGTGGAAGCCTGGCCCGAGGATACGGTCTTGCAGGGAGGTGGCCCATACTTCGTTAGGGTTCCCATCTATGTGACAAGCGATGTGGCCGATTCCTGGGATTCAATTGCGGCTTTCGTAATTCCACTGTGCTTTGCGTCGACCAATCCTGCCGCTAATGCCATCATAGACCCTTACTACAATTACTGTGGCGCTGGCGATCTGCATCCCTACCCCGATCTTGATCGGAGTATCTTTCGTCATTTGCCCAGTATGGAAGATCCGCAAGTTAGGAACTGGATGATGGATCTGTCCGCCGAGTATCTAGAGTGGAGCACCAGGATTCTAGATCTGAACACGCCAAATAATTTCCGGCTGGCGCTCGTAGCCGCGGGTAACCAAGATCACCGGTTTGACGGAGGCAGCAGGGTACTTCTTGCCACTATCACCTTCACGCTTCAGGACAGCAGCACCATCTGTCTGGATACCTGCTTCTGGCCGCCCACGAATCGGCTGACCTGGGTTACCAAACCGGTTGGTGGAGGGCTGGCCATCAAGAAGATTCCCAGGCCGGGAACGCCTGATCCGTACAGTTTTCGGACATGTATTAATTTCGGACTGCCCGACATCCTCCATTGCGACAGGTCATATTCCGATCCGTGCCTGGTGGCTTGTCCAATTGGCGACATTTCCTTCAGAGTGTACTTGAGGGATGCCAACGGAAGCCCGGTGGCTGGCTACTCCAATGTATTTCTGGATTTCTCTGACTGCACCGGCATCATCCCGTGCAGCGCGGAGGCATCCTGGCCAATCGTCTATCCCGATGCCCCCTCAGATGCTAACGGAGTCATGACCTTTCAGGTTCAGGCCGGCGGCTGTGAAGAGGTTCACCAGGCACAGATCAAGGCCCGGTGCGGTCTGATTGGCTATGTGCCGGTAAAGACCGTGGATACCGATGGGAACCACGCGGTGACAATCAGCGATTGGCACCATGTTGGCGTGGATCCCTGCAATGATTACAACTGCAATGACGAGGTGAACTTCTGGGATCTCGAATTCTTCAGGCAGCACATCGGGCATACCTGCGATCTCGATCCCTGTCTTCTGGTCAGCCAGGACTTGACCGTCACTCCCGACACGCTGCTGCCTGAGGACAGCATCCACATCGTTCAGCTTTTCATCCAGAACAACTACACCGAGCCATGCACTGCTCAGTTCGTGAAGTTCTTCAGAGGAGGATTTGGCCAGGGGCCGGCTCTGGTTCTATTTGAAACCAGATACCTCTGGGAGGAACTCCTGACGGGAGAGGTCGCAGTCGCCGAAGCCGACTTCGTGGTCCCAGAGTACCTTCCCGGTCACATTGTGACTAAACTGTATACAAGCTGCTGTGAGGATTCTTTGGCAGCGATCTTTGATTTCACCGTGCGGATGTGTCCACCTGCTTCTATGGTGTATCAATTTCCGATTGTGATGGATTTCGTGCCGGCCTACGTTGAGACTCTGGACTATGTATCAGAAGAGGAGGGTTGGTCCTGGTTCACCTCCACCGTCGGCGATACTCTATGGATTAACATAGTCACTCCCGCCACGAGCGTTTTGGGGGTTACTGGTGGGGTAGCTCTATACTTCTTTGATTACGATTGGAACCTGCTGGCTTACCGAACCTGTGAGGTGCGACTTAACCTGAATAGCGGAGACGTGACTTCCGACTGCGTAGTCAACGTAGGAGACGTGGTATATCTGATCAACTACCTCTACCGGAATGGCGATGCGCCGGATCCGTTGAGAGCAGGTAATCTGAATTGTGACTGCACACTAATTGGCAACGAGTTGTTTCCTCTATTGGACGTAGCCGATGTCGTGTATATGGTGAACTATCTGTACAGAGGTGGGCCACCTCCAGTTCCTTCCGAAGAATGCCAGTGTGGGTATAAGGGCTGGTTCCCTCACTGATCAAGTAGGGGAGTTAGACTGATGTCAAGATCCTCTGACCACGGCGGGTGTTTGTCACCCGCCGTTCGCTTTGCCCCTGCTGAAAAATGCTGGTATCAAGGATAAGCAGTAGTGCGCAGCTGATGAGCAACACCAACGGGAAGCAGGGAAGTCACCTCACGGCTGATTAAGCGGATTAAACTGATGCCGATAATTCTTATCTGCTTAATCTGCTACAGTCTGCTGTGAGGGATTTCGTGCCCCCAGGTCCCTGACCTGGCGGAAAGCCTACGGTTCCCTGTCGGATCGGGGGACCCGACAGGCACGAAGACTTTTCTTACTTCAGCAGGACCATTCTTATGATCTGGCTTCTCTCGCTGGTCTGGAGCTTGCAGAAATAGACTCCGCTGGCGACCCTTTTGCCCTGCGAGTTTTTGCCATCCCAGGATATCTCTTTCCAGCCTGCGGCTTGAAATCCATTCACCATCTCGCCTACTTTCTCACCTCTCAAATTGTAGATAGTGAGCTTCACCTGAGCACTGTTGGGCAGGTAGTAGGCGATGTTGGTCTGCGGATTGAACGGATTGGGGTAGTTGGGGAAGAGTTGAAGCTGCTTGAGGTTACTTTTCTCCGGAAACTCCTCAACCTGCGTGACTCCGGCAAAGTTTATGTTGAACGTGTCTGACTCCAAAGGGGAGAAGCAATACTGAAATGACGCCTGTTCGCGAAAGACGCAGTAGTCTCCTACCGGCAAACCAACGAACCGGTAGTTGCCGGACGAATCGGTGAGAGTGCTGTCCTCCTTATCCCCTGAAAGGTAAACCGGTGCACCTCCGAGAGGAGAATTCTCGTCCGCCACCTTTCCCCTGATGCTGTTCAAGGTGAGATTCCTGTAATAGTGGAGACCTCCCTTCGACTCCCCCACAAACAAATCCGGATCACCATCCGAGTCGAAATCGCAGAGAAGGGGAGTGCTTCGATCGCCCACGTCAATGGAGTCGTAATAACCGGTGATGAAGACGAAAGAAAAAGAGCCGGTAGTCCCGTCGTTCCGATAGAAGCGAAGCTTCCCTTCATCATTCCCCACCAGCAGATCGAAATCACCATCTGAGTCCAGATCGCCAAAGGTGGGAGCGCTATACGAACCCGCGTCAATGGATTCGAAACTCTCCGAGACAAAAGTCCAGACGGCAATCTGCGGCGTGCCGTCGTTTCGGTAGAAGTAGATCTTTCCGTAAGTCTGCCCCACGAACAGATCCAGGTCGGCATCCCCGTCAATATCAACCAGAGCCGGGGAGGCATATCCCCCAACGTGGGCGAAATCGAATTGGTCAGGTGCGAAATCCCAGAGGGCCGATTCGGGCGTGCCTATGTTCTGGTAAAAATCTATTTCCCCGTCTTTTCTGCCGACGAGAAGGTCTAAATCGCCGTCGCCATCAATGTCTGCAAACGTGGGAGAGGAGTAATCATCCGCTTCGATGGCAAAATAATTCGCAGTTACTCTGCTCCAACAAGGCACGGGGACTGCTTGCTCGTTCCGATAGAAGTTGATGTTTCCTTCGTACTCACCTACAAAAAGATCTGAGTCTCCATCGCCATCTATGTCCGCGAGAGCCGGCGCCGAATTCGCCCCAAAGTCCATGAAAAGATAAGATTCGGTCAGGGGCGTCCAAGAAGGGAGATAAACGGTACCATCATTTCTGTGATAGAAGATTCGTCCCTCATCCTGACCGACGAAAAGATCGAGATCGGAATCGCCGTCAACGTCCACGAAGGCTGGTGAACTGCGTTTTCCCACATGTATGGAGTTGTAATGGCTGGAGATCAGTTCCCAATCGGCAACCGCGTCGTTCCCGGCGTTCCTGTAGTAATTGATGTTACCCTGCTCCTCACCAATGAACATGTCCAGGTCTCCGTCGGCATCAACATCCGCAAAAACGGGGATGCTGAGCGCTCCCACGTCGATAGAACCGTAGTATTCGGAAACGAGATCCCACGAGGGGACTTCGGAGGTCCCGACATTGCGATAGAAGCCCACGCATCCGTCCGCCTTTCCGAGGAACAGATCCAAATCCAAATCGGCATCGATATCCACGAAGGTCGGGGCGCTCTCTGAACCTACGGTAATCGAATCATAGAAATCGGTTATTTTCACAAACATGGGTGAGCTCGCGTTCGCAATGTTTTTGAAGAAACTCACCCTTCCCTCTCTGTATCCAATGAACCAATCCAGGTCGCCGTCGTCGTCGATATCCGCATATGCAGGGTAGCTTCTTTCTCCCCCGAGGCCATGATCGTAGAAATCGGAAACGAGATTCCAGCAAGGTGCTTCTGAGGTGCCATCATTGCGAAAAGAGCGTATCTTGCCGTCCTCATCTCCGACAAACAGGTCCGGGTCGCCATCTGCATCAATGTCAACGAAGGCTGGTTTAGAGAACTGCATTCCGCCGGCAAAAGCACAACCCACAGTTTGCCCATCCAATTGGGCCCTAAACTCTCTTCTCCATCCTATGTCAGCGGCAGAGGAGAGGGTACAGAGCAGGAGTTGAATGGTGACCAAAACCGCAAGAGTCCATCTTCTGCGATTCCTGGAAGGATTATAGGAACAGGAATAGCCTAACATAGCTCTGCCAACGCTCCTCAGCCCTTTTTGTCCGGTTTTACCTGCTGATCGTTTCTAATCTATCTGCTATCTGGAAGGTTGTCAAGGTAATTTGTTGATGACCCTCCGGAAAAAGCGATTGTTCACCGAGTCGGCTCTTCATACATCCCCGCTCGCCTTCTAAGTGCCAGGTAATTAGAGGCTTACAGCAACCGAGGGTGGGGTTCGAACAGGATTCGGACCACAGGATCAGCAGGCAACCCGGTCCAACAATAGAGAACAATCCTCCAATACCTCGAATCTTGTGAAAAAAACCCGGCCGATAATTGAAGTTCCTCGCGCCCGAACGAGTCTGTTTTTGGCCTAACCGTTTATAATTCACAGAGTTACTGAGAAAGGGAAATTTACGGGCAGATCCTCATTTTTAAGAAAACTTTAAGAATTTCCTTAAGACCCTAAAGTTACCTTACGGGTGGAAAAGAAAAAAACCGGGATGAGATTAATTCCCCTTCCTCTCACACTGGCTTGGCGTAAGGTCAGTGGCGTGGAGAGGAAAAAAACCTCTCCACGCTCCCCGGTTTTGAAAAAAAGAGGATGGAAAAGGTGAAAAAAGGAAGGAAGAAAAACTCGGAGGCGCTTATGACGGAAGAGATGCAATGGTGGGGGGTTTGGGAGATGCTGGACTCTAACCCAATGCCAGGAGGTGTTCAGATGAACTCTGACAAGGCGAAACGAAACGTTTCCGCTGTTGACCGCAAGTCCAAAACTAACTTCAAGAAAGGAAGGAAAGCCATGAAGACAAAACTCCTTATTCTGACGGTGCTCCTGACGACAGTTTGCCTGTTTTCATTCTCTTCTTCTGAGGCTGCGACCTCTTCCGGCCAGCCTTACGACTGCGAGCAAGACTTAATCGAGGTGATGTTCGCACAAGATTCCAGGGTGCGACTTCAGAACGGAACGTTGCTCGATTTGGCAACCAGCGCTTTGGCAGGGGTGGATGGGGTGGTTCAGAGACTTGCTTGGTTCGAGTGGTATCGCATCTGTGATGTCCCGGAGGAGAGGTTAGACGAGATTCAGTCTCGTGGAGAAGCAAATACTGGTAAGCCAGTTTACAACTTGAACAACATCTATCGATTGCGGATTCCAAAGGGATTGGACGTCTGGGCAATAAGTCAGGAGTTGGAAGCACTTCCCGGGATCATTCTTGCTCGACCTGTGCCAAAACCCATGCCTCTTCCCTCTCCTCCCAATTATGCTTCGTGCACTGGTGACACTTGTCAAGGTTACTTGCGCTCGGCAAGCTCCACTCCCACAGGCATCGACGCCGATTATGCCTGGACCCAAACCGGGGGAAATGGAACCGGCGTGACCGTATGTGATCTGGAGTATGGTTGGAATTACAACCATGCTGATCTCACCAAAGCGGTCGGCTCCCAAATCAATCCCAATCCGATTTTCTATCCCGCTGGAGCAGACACCAACCACGGTACCGCGGTAATCGGTGAGCTGGTTTCCGATAATAATGCCTGGGGGACCACCGGGATTTGCTACGGGGCGACTCTCAAAACCTGTGGCACGGTGTATCCTAATGCTACCACCTGGAACGTTCCTGGCGCAATAGCTTATGCAATTGACAGCCTCTCTGCAGGTGACGTGATTCTTTTGGAACAGCAATGGGCATACACCTATTTAAGCACGGACTATATTCCTATCGAGTGGTGGCTCAACTATTCTCCTAATCCTCAGTCGTACAACGGAGTTTATGCGGCGATTGAGAATGCCGTTGCAAACGGAATCAATGTTGTCGAAGCTGGCGGGAACGGTTACGTGAATACCGATTACCTCACCTGGTATGGGAATTCAGGTGCTATCATCGTGGGCGCGGGAGGGGTCTATCCTGGGGGCACTTGGCCTCAAGGAGATCTTCAAAAACTGGATTTCTCCAGTTTTGGCAGGCGTTTTGACCTTCAAGGTTGGGGTGAAAATGTGACCACGACAGGATACGGCGATCTGTACAACGCTGAGGGGTATAACTATTGGTACAGAAAACACTTCGATGGGACCTCCAGTGCTTCTCCTGTCGTGGCGGGTGCGGTTGCTTGCTGCGTGGGGTATTGGAAAGCAAACATCTCGGCAAATCCACCTTCCCCACATTATCTCCGAACCGTTCTGATAAACACAGGTACCCCTCAGGTAGGTCCACAATCCGGCTGGATCGGTCCCCGCCCGGACTTACAGGATGCATTTGCCGCATTCAACGCCGACTGGGTTGATCTGACTTATCCTCCCTTGGGTGAGAACACAAACTACAGCGCGGGCCTTGCCTGGGGCGATTATGATGGGGACGGCGACCTCGATGTTTATCTGACGCATAGCTGGTATCCCAACGAGCTTTTCCGGAATGAGGGAGGTGGAGTTTTCGTTGACGCCACCAGCGGACCTTTGGGGGACGCAGAGGGCGGCTCAGGCGTGGCTTGGGGAGACTATGATAATGATGGCGATTTGGACCTATACTTGTCCAACTGCGGAACTGCCAACAAGCTCTTCCGAAACGACGGTGGGGGAGCGTTCGTTGACGCAACCAGTGGACCCTTAGGGGACGCGGGATGCGGTATGGGTGTCGCCTGGGGCGATTTCGATAACGACGGCGATCTCGACCTTTATTTGACTAACGATGCTGCCGCCAACAAGCTTTTCCGAAACGATGGGGGCGGAAACTTCGTCGATGCCACAAGTGGTCCTTTGGGAGATACGGGAAATAGTTGGACTGTAGCTTGTGGGGATTATGACAATGACGGCGACCTGGACATCTATATCGTGAACTGGAACAATGCCAACAAGCTTCTCCGAAACGACGGCGGACTGACCTTTGTTGATGTAACCAGTGGACCTTTGGGGGATGCACAAAAGGGTAAAGGGGTGGCTTGGGGGGATTATGATAATGACGGAGATCTGGATCTCTACTTCGCCAACCAATACACCGGGAACAAACTTCTGCGCAACGATGGCGGGGGGAGCTTCGTGGACGTTACCAGCGGACCCCTGGCGGATGGCGGAAACGTGAAAGGCGTGGCCTGGGGAGACTACGACAACGACGGCGACCTGGATTTGTTCTTGGCCAAAGGGGACGGAGCAACTCTGGCTGAGAACAAGCTGATGCGCAACGACGGTGGCGGGGTCTTTGTCGACGCAACCTCTGGTGCCCTCTCAAATTTGGGAATGTGGAGCGGGTCAGCCTTGGGAGACTGTGATAACGACGGTGATCTCGATCTTTATGTAGCTAACTTACAAGGTCCCAACAGTCTATTTCTGAACCAGAAGGGTTCTGCCCAGCACTGGCTCCATGTAAACCTGGTGGGGGTCCTCTCCAACAAATCGGCTATAGGTGCAAGAGTTCGCGCTCATTCCGGCACTCTGTCTCAGATACGAGAGATCTCGGGTGGATCGGGTTATATGTCGCAGAACTCTTTGACTGTTGAGTTTGGCATAGGATATTTAACTTCAGTAGATAGTCTGATAATCAGGTGGCCCTCTGGAACCGTGCAAAAGCTGACCAACCCTCCAGTGGACACGCTCCTTACTATTGCTGAGTCTGCTTTCATCCGCGGTGATGCCAACGGAGACGGAGTGATAAATATCGGTGATGTGGTATTCCTGGTCGCCTATCTGTATAAGAACGGCCCTGCACCTAATCCTCTGTGGGTTGGAGATGCTAACTCTGACGGCATAATCAATGTGGGAGACGTCGTCTATCTGATAGCCTATCTGTACAGGGGAGGGCCGCCTCCCTGTCCGGGAACAGATGGAAATTTTCCGGGTGATGCCGCTAAGTTGGGCACCGGTTTTGGCCGTGCAGAGATCTGGCCTGAGCTCAAAACTGATCAGAACACTGTTGCTTTTGCCTCATGTTCTGAAAAGGATTCCGATGAGGTGTTCGAGATCTCAGTGATGGCGAAATTCGACCGGATCGTGTCAGGCGTGGAGCTGGAGGTAAAGTTCGACCCGGATCAGGTGAACATGCTCGATCCCGCCTTGAGTTCTTTTACCAAGGAACTTCAACTCTTTGCCGGTGTAAAGGACGGAACTCAGAGGATCGGAATCGTGGATCTTTCCGGCAAGAACTTCCTTCCGTCAGGAAAAGGGGCTTTAATCACTCTGCGAGCCAGGGGCAGCGATTTGGCCAGCATCAAGATCACGAAAGCGACCCTGGTGGACCTGGATGCCAGACCGTTGGCCCTTGAGCTTTCTGGCGAGTTGAATCTGGAGGCGGCAAAAGACACTGATTCCAGACCGCAGCGTTTCTCGCTGTCGCAGAACTATCCCAATCCCTTCAACCCGCGGACCAGCATAAGATATGCTCTGCCACAAGATGCTCACGTCCGGTTGACCATCTATAACCTTTTGGGACAGAAGATCACCACCCTGGTGGATGAGCAGCAGTCTGCTGGATATAGAACGGTGTGGTGGGATGGGAAGGATGCGAGAGGAGACGAAATCTCCAGCGGAATTTATTTCTACCGGTTGACCGCGGACAAGTTTTCAGACGTTAGAAAGATGATGATGATGAAGTAAACTACGAGGGTCGGCAGGGGACAGAAAGTCCCCTGTCAACCCAAAGAGGGCAAATTGAAAAATGAATAAACCATAACCGTTAACCCGTGTAGAGGTGATTAAAATGAGACGCAGTTCAATATTTGAAGTAGTTTTAACTCTTAACCTTAAACCTGTAACCTTGATTTCTAAAAGGAGCAAAGCCATGAAAACAAAAATCTTAATAGTAACAATGCTCCTCCTCTTTTTGGTCGGTATTCCTGGGAATGCTGGACTGAAGAATGTAAAAGCAGAAGAGGCCATAGAGTTTGCACCCGGGGTTTTGATGGTGAAATTTGCTGATGGTGCGAAGGCACAAGTGGAAAAGAGGGAGGGATACGTTAGAACAGGTGTCCCCTCCATTGATGCCCTCAACAGGAAGTATGGTGTTGGAGAATTCATAAAAGTCTTCTCGCCAGAGCCCAAGTCGGAAAAAGGGATGAGCACTTACAGGGACTTGGGGCTGGGTAGAGTGTACAGGTTCGTTAGCACACCGGAGGCCGACGTTCAGGCCATGGTGGCTGAATATGAGGCTGATCCCAACGTGAAATACGCTGAGCCCGATTATGTGGGTTATGGTCACTACACTCCCAACGACCCCAGTTTCAGCGTGCAATGGGGATTGCATAACACGGGTAGCAATCCTCCGGGCCACCCGGGGACTGCAGATGCAGATGTAGATGCAACTGAGGCTTGGGGTTCCTGGACAGTACATCGTCAGGTTACTCTGGCTATTCTGGATACAGGAGTGGATCTTGACCATCCCGATCTTCGTCACACTTTCAATCCAATGATGGGCAACATATGGCTCAATTATTTTGAGATCTTTGGGTGGAACCCGTGGGGGGGGATCCGGGTGTTGATGACGATGGAAACGGCTACGTTGATGACCTTTGGGGTTTTGATTTTGTTAATGGCACCCAGCCTGGAGGCGTGTGGCACAATGATGCGGATGGCCCCATGGACGACCATGGTCATGGCACAGTGAACGCAGGGATAGCTGGTGCTCGTACCGATAACGGTGTCGGAGTGGCTGGACTGGCGGGGAGTCCGGGTGACTTCGACCACGTGTGGATCATGGCCGTAAAGGTGCTCGATAACAATAACTGGGGACTGTACTCCTGGTGGGAGGAGGGCCTCTACTATGCAGCAAACAACAACGCTTCCGTGATCAATATGAGCATGGGGGGCACCAGCTTCTCCTCGACTCTTCAGAGTGCGGTCACCTATGCTTGTAATCAAGGTTGTGTGGTGGTGGCTGCTATGGGTAATAACAACAGCAACACTCCTCAATATCCTGCCGCTTTCAGCAATACCATCGCTGTTGGAGCAACTGACACTGACGATTCGCGTTGTGTTCCCCCGGACTGGCAGAACTTCGGTATGCCAACCGGTGGAAGTAACTTTGGCTCGCACATAGACGTGGTTGCACCAGGTAATTGGATATACAGCACGGCATGGAACGACACTTATGCGTACTGGTCTGGAACCTCCATGGCCGCTCCCTTCGTTTCGGGACTGGCCGGCCTCATTATTATGCAGGCGCCGGTAAAACCCTCCCCAGACGAGGTGAGGCAGATCATCCAATCCACAGCCGAGGATCAGGTTGGATTGGCAAGCGAAGATACTCCTGGTTGGGATCAGTATTACGGTCACGGCAGGATCAATGCCAACGGGGCAATTCAGGCCTTGGCTCCTGCTGGAGATGCCAATGGGGATGGAACAATAGATATCGGGGATGTGGTTTACCTGATAAATTACCTGTACAAGGGTGGTCCCGCACCTGAGCCTTTAGACGCCGGAGATGCAAACTCTGACGGTGTGATCGACATCGGCGACGTGGTCTATTTGATAAACTATCTGTACAAGGGAGGCCCTTCTCCGTGTTCAGGAACAGACGGAGATCTTCCAGCTAACAGCGCCAAGCTGACTGCCGGTTCCGGGCATGCAGAGATCTGGCCTGTGCTCAATGTTGATCAGAACACTGCCACCCATACCCAATCTTCTGGAAACGGTTTTGATAAGGTGTCTCAGATTTCAGTGATAGGGAGATACGATGTGGAGGTTACTGGTGTTGAGTTGAAGATAGAGTTCGACCCGGATCAGGTGACCATGCTCGATCCCCAGTTGAGTCCTCTGACGGGTGGACTTCAACTTTTTGCTGGTGCGGAAGATGGAACTCAGAGGATAGGGATGGTTGATCTTTCGGGCACGAACTACTTCCCACCGGGAGAGGGAACTTTGATTACCCTGCGCGCCAGAGGTAGCGATTTGAGCAGCATCGAAATCAAAAAAGCGACACTGGTGGACCTGGATGCCAGGCCACTGGCCGTCGAGCTTTCCGGCGAGTTGAACCTGGACGTGGCCAAAGGCTCGGAATCCAGACCCCAGCGGTTCTCTCTGTCGCAGAATTATCCCAATCCCTTCAATCCGCGGACCAGCATAAGATATGCTTTGCCGCAGGATGCACAGGTGAGGTTGACCATCTACAACGTCTTGGGACAGAAGGTCGCTACGCTGTTGGACGAACCGCAGTCTGCTGGGTTCAAGACGATCTGGTGGGATGGCAAGGACGCTGACGGATACGAAGTCTCCAGCGGAGTTTACTTCTACCGGTTGACCGCAGGCGAGTTTTCAGAAGTCAAGAAGATGATGATGGTGAAATAACGCCGGGGGGTCGTGATGGGAAATCCCCCTCTCCTTATTCCTCTCCCCCAAAAGGGGAGAGGGAAACGGGGAGGGGGAAAGCATGATATCGATTTTAAAATCAGTTTGTAGCCTAAATCGAAAGCCCTCCTGGGAGAGTCCCCTTAACCGGGGTTGGTCCTTGGAGGGCTCGCGGTTTTCTGTCAAGGGCAGAGTCGAATCACGGTCGACGCAAACAAACACGCTCGTCCACCGTATTGAATGTAAAGATGCATATAGATGCATAAAAGCATATAATGCACGGTGCGAGATATGATTGATCCAAATCTAATTGAGTTACAGAGCGGTTATCTTAAAGCCCTTGCCCAGCCGACCCGGCTGAAGATCCTCTACTTCCTCAAAGACGGCGAGAAATGCCAGTGCAAGATCATACCCTTTATGGAGGAAGATCAGTCCAACATCTCCAGGCACCTGACCCGCATGAGGGACCTGGGGATTCTGGAATCCCGCCGGGAAGGAGTATCCATCTACTATAAGATCAGAGACAGAAAGCTCTTCAGTTTACTTTCCCTGGTCGATCGGATGGTCAAGGCCGAGATCAGAGCGAAGGCAAAAAGGGCTAAGATTCTTGCCTGAAACTTCAGAACCGGCTGTTCCTACGATTCAGAATCTCCGGGGGGGCAGTCTTTGCCAGAGTCATTGTGCTATTTATTGATATCCTGCAAAGCGGATGGTCGGCACTGTTGGAGTATCTCTCCGCCCACGTGCTGACCTGCCTGGTTCCTGCGTTCTTCATAGCGGGCGCAATAGCTGTCTTTGTTTCGCAGGCTTCCGTGATGAAGTACTTCGGAGTTGAGGCTAAAAAGGTCGTGGCTTACTCGGTTGCGTCAGTCTCGGGAGCAATCTTAGCCGTGTGCTCCTGTACAATCCTGCCTCTCTTCGCTGGAATTCATAAACGAGGAGCCGGTTTGGGACCGGCCATCGCTTTTCTATATTCCGGGCCGGCAATAAACATCCTGGCGGTGATCTACTCGGCCAGGCTGCTGGGCTATGATCTGGGAATAGCCAGAGCGGTGGGTGCCGTCGTCTTCTCGGTGGCCATCGGGCTGATCATGGCTTTCCTCTGGAGGAAAGAGGAGTCGCAAAAGGCCAGCAACCCGGTAGAGCTGGCTTTGCCTCAGGAGGAAGAGAAGAACAGACCCCAGGGAATCACCCTGTTTTACTTCGCCATTCTGGTAGGAATCCTGGTCTTCGGCGCGGCTGGGAAGTGGCTGGTGACCGGAATTCTTCTTTTGGTTCTGGGGTTGGTCTTGTATCGATGGTTTGACAGGGGCGAGTTGAAATATTGGATGGAGCAAACCTGGGATCTCTTCAAGAAGATATTTCCCATTCTGATCGCCGGTGTTTTCGTGGCGGGCATCATCAAGGCGTTGCTTCCCCAATCTGTGGTCGAACATTGGCTGGGAGGGAACGGTCTTGGCGCCACGTTAACAGCCTCAGTTTTCGGGACCCTGATGTATTTTTCGACCCTGACCGAAGTTCCCATCATCCGTGCTTTGATGGATCTGGGAATGGGGAAGGGTCCTGCCCTGGCCCTGCTTTTAGCCGGCCCGGCCTTGAGCCTGCCCAATATGATTGTTATTGCCAGAATAATGGGAATCAAAAAAACCGGGGTTTATGTGCTGCTTGTGGTGATAATGGCGACCTTGACAGGCATGATTTTTGGAAACTTGATCACATAGGAGGCGTGAGCATGAAGATCGAAATATTGGGTATGGGGTGTGCCAGGTGCAACGATCTGGAGAAACAGGTGCACGATGTCCTGAAGGAGTTGAATCTCGATGCGGAGGTTACGAAGGTTTCTGGTCTCGACAAGATCTCCTCATACGGGGTTTTGATGACTCCGGGTTTGGTGATAAACGGAAAGGTGTATTCGTCCGGCAAGCTGCCGGTGACGGCGACACTTAAGGGATGGATTGAGGAGCAGAGTAACAAGTAAGGAATCAGGAGAACCTCCGGCTCTTCTGAGCTGCGGGGAAGCCTGATGGAAATCAACAAATAGGCAATTGAAAAGGAAGACTATGCACCAAAGCGTGATCAAAAAACTCTCTTTCCTAGACCGCTTTCTTACGTTATGGATATTCCTGGCTATGGCTGCCGGCGTTTGGCTGGGTTACTTCGTTACCCAGGTGGAGGGGTTCATCGGCCTCTTTCAGGTGGGGACGACCAACATTCCCATCGCCGTCGGACTGATTCTGATGATGTATCCGCCGTTGGCCAAGGTACGATACGAGGAACTGGGAGACGTATTCCGCAACTGGAGAATTCTCGGGCTGTCTCTGATCCAGAACTGGATCGTAGGGCCCGTCCTGATGTTCTTCCTGGCCGTAGTCTTTCTTTCCGGGTATCCGGAGTATATGGTGGGTTTGATAATGATCGGGCTGGCCCGTTGCATCGCCATGGTCATAGTGTGGAACGATCTGGCCCGTGGGGACACTGAATATGCCGCGGGTTTGGTGGCATTCAACAGTATCTTCCAGGTTTTCTTCTATAGTGTTTATGCCTGGATCTTCGTGACTATTCTACCCCCTCTCTTTGGGCTTAAAGGAAGCACAGTCGACGTCACCATAGGCCAGATAGCAAAGAGCGTCTTCATCTATCTGGGCATCCCGTTCATCGCCGGAATCCTCACCCGTTTGGTGCTGGTGAATGCCAAAGGGAAGGAGTGGTATCATTCCCGCTTCATTCCCAAGATCAGTCCCGTCACGCTGATAGCTCTTTTGTTTACCATCTTGGTCATGTTCAGCCTGAAGGGTGAGTTGATCGTGCAGATCCCGCTGGATGTCGTCCGGGTGGCCATTCCATTGCTCATCTATTTCGTGGTCATGTTCCTGGTCTCCTTTTACATGGGCTGGAAGATCAAGGCCGGGTACTCCAAGACGACCACCCTATCGTTCACCGCGGCCAGCAACAACTTCGAGCTGGCCATTGCCGTCTCTGTAGCCGTCTTCGGCATCCACTCGGGAGTTGCTTTCGCCGCCGTGATCGGACCCCTGGTGGAGGTGCCGGTCCTGATCAGCTTAGTCAACGTGGCATTCTGGCTTAAGCGGCGGTTCTTCACCGAAGAAGCCGAGTTGGAGTTGTCGCAAGCCCTGCCGGACCGAGGAATTAAATGAAAGGGAAATCCAAAATGCTCGCTCGAGTCCACTGTTGCTGTAGGAACAGGAAATCAGCGAAGGCTCTGATTCTGCTGGCCGTTTTCTGCCTGTCTGTCTTTGCCGTAAGTTGGGCAGGATCAGACGGACCAAAGCTTCCAAAAGCGCCCCCCGAATCTGAAAAAGACACACTCTCTTCCGCTGAACCCCAAGAGGATTCTCTGTCGTATTTTGACAGCCTGCTGGTGATTCATTTCCATCCCACAGTCCAATGTTCGTGCTGCATAAATGTTGGCATCTTTTCGAAAAGAAGTTTGGAGGAATATTACGCCAAGCCATATAAGGATGGAAGCATTGTTTTCAAGGAATACGACATCGATGAAGATACGTTAACTGCGAAGAAGTACCAAATATTCTGGTCCGCTCTGGGTTTCGAAAAATTCCATAAAGGGAAAACTGAGTTCAAAGAGATTGAATCGGTCTGGGAGTTTTGCGAAAAGGAGAAGAAGTTTCTGCCAGCTTTCAAGAACGAGCTGGATGGGTTCATCAGGGGGACGCGAGACGACGAACCTAAGAGCAAGAGCGAAAGCAAAGAGGGCAAGTGAAGTCAAAACTGATAATCATAGAGGGCAAGCAGATCGGCGTAGCCGGGTTGGATGAAGTTATGGAGGAGCTGTACCGGGCGGGTGTAAAGCCGGAGGAGTCTGCAAGGAGCCGTCTCTTCAGCAAGCTCAAGCAGCTTAACTACATTCCCCCAGCTAAAGAGGAGGTCTATGTCGCGGCGTTTCTCAATGAGTACAAGAAGTTCAGTGAGCGCAAGCAGGGAGGAGCCAAGGGAGGGACAAAGAGTTTGGGTACCTGGCAGGGGATTCCGAGAGAAGAGATACCCTGGTTTCCCAACATTCTGGACGACTTATGCGATGGCTGTCAGGTCTGCCTGAAATTCTGTGCTTTCAGGGTCTACGAATACGATGAGAAGGCCAATAAGGTCAGAGTGGCAAACCCATTTAACTGCGTGGTGGGATGCAGCGGCTGCGCCCCCCAGTGCAAACCCAAGGCCATCGTGTTCCCTCCCCTCGAGATGTTGGACAGATTCGGAAGGAGATAAGGCAGCGGATAGTGCTGACGACTCGGAACGAAACAGCAGGAGGTTGACAATTGAAACGGATACATTATGTGCTCATATTCGGAATCCTGGCGGCGGTTGGATTCGTGTTCTTCCTTAGCAACTGCGCGGATCAATCCGGGAAGGAACCAGATTCGCGTGCTACGCAGGCAGAGTCTCAGACCGGCAAGTTGCCTACGTTAGTCGATGTGGGCAAGGGCACCTGCATTCCCTGCAAGAAGATGAAGCCTATCTTAGACGAGCTAATGGTGGAATACAAGGGCAGAGCAATCGTGAAGGTGATCGACCTCAGATATGAGCCGCAAGAAACAAAGAAATATGGGATCCGGCTAATTCCCACCCAGATATTCTATGATGCAGAGGGAAACGAGGTTTACCGGCACGAGGGATTCATGGATAAGCGTTCCATAGAACGAAAGTTCGCCGAGATGGGAGTAAACTGATATGGAGTCGATACTCTCCAACGTTTCAGACGTCATAAACAATTCTCCGGGCCTCGCGTATCTGGCAGTGTTTGTGGCAGGGCTAATCTCGGCGTCCAGTCCGTGCGTCATTGCCATAATCCCCCTGGTGATCGGATTCGTGGGGGGATACTCCCAAGGAGACAAGAAGAAAGCGGTCGTCTATGCAGTCGTGTTCGCGCTGGGGCTCTCCATCACCTTCACCGTGCTCGGCGGGATAGCTTCCTTGGTGGGGGGACTCTTCGGAGACGTGGGGAAGTTTTGGTTCTATCTCGCCGCCGCCGTTGCCATTATCATGGGACTATATCTACTTGGTATACTTCGTTTCAAAATTCCTCAGCCGGTCACGCTGAAAACGAAACACAAGGGAGTCATCGGCGTCTTTCTCCTGGGCCTTCTATTCGGAGCGGTTTCTTCTCCCTGCGCCACTCCGGTGCTGGCGGTCATTTTGGCTTTCGTGGCCACCAAGGCAAGAGTAATCTACGGGATGTCGCTGCTCTTCGTTTATGCGATCGGACACTGCGCATTGATAATCCTGGCAGGCATATTTACCGGGTTTGTGGAAAGCTATGCCAAGTCTAAAGGGGTGAGCAATTTCTCCAGCCTCACCAAGAAGGTCAGCGGAGTTCTGATATTTCTGGCAGGGCTGTATATTCTATACATTAACGTCTGAAAAGACATTTCGCGGGCAGGGCTGCCGGGGCGCCCCATGGTACAGCTCTGGGCCACCCACGGGGACGCCATGCTTGGCCTGCAGAACTTTTTCTCTGTACGAATCTTCTTGTCTATGTAAGATAGTGCATATGTTCTATATGAAGCCAGGTAACGATGGTCCATACTGTCCACACGCCGATAAATATGGTTATTACGATATAAATCGGACGTCTTCTTTTATCAATGAAAATGCCGTACATGTTCACGCCCAAAAAGTACAGTCCAAACAGCATTCCCACTGTTAGAGCGTTAAGCATCTCAATATAAAATAGGATTTGCTTTGGAAACATGATTATCGGAAATATGAGACATGCCAGCAATTGGAATAGACTAATATAGAAGAGCCATCGAAAGGTTTTGGTTCTGGTTTCGTTTGTCACCATATCATTCTTGTTTACCATGGCATCGATTTCTCCAGTTATTTTGGCGGTATTTAGTGAGAAGCTTCTTGGTACCAACGTAATTTGATGATCTAATTGCTCTCCACGCGGCGTTTTATTCCGAGTAGGGTCGTGCGCATCATGAAAATCTCCATTGGGTCAACTACTGCCCATGTGAGTATCTCCCGAAGAGAATTGAAAGTGTACTGTTGCCGCAAGCGTGCCACTAATCTGGTATTTCCACTATCGGTCTCATAGAGACCCCAGGACCAGGTGGCGTTTTGCCATGGACCCGCTCTCTCCTGGAATACCCAGAGCATGGACCTATTAGGTTCCATCTCAACCACTTTTAGCGATGGAAGTATTGAATCGCCAACTTTCAGGTTCTGGTATTCCGGAATTATACGCTCGGCACTCGGCATGCCACCGTTGTCCAACCTTCCAAAGCTATATAAGCCTGCTTTTTTCCATCCCATTTGCACCAACCAAGGCCACACTTGTTCCGGAGGCGCCTCTATCTCCACTGCGCGGGTGGCGTTAAGCTCAGGATCCTCGAGCAATTCATCACCAGCCATGTAGCGATTTACTTCCTCTGCTGTCGCACCCCATGTCATTTGCCAATCCCGGAGCCAGGCAAAATACAGGATAAGAAGTGCTATTATAGCAATTATCCAACTTCTAAAAAAAATGAATAATGCTCTCAGAAATGGGTGTTGTTTAAGCATGAGCTCATTTCTCCTGCCTCGCCTTCAGCTGTGGCACCGATCGCTGGAATTGCCACGATTAAGCTTCTGGCATGTGGTTTGAACAGTTCTGCAATTATACCTGACTATGTTTACACTGATTCGTGTGACACTCGAAGCCTGCCACAGAACACCGTATAAGACTAGGTCGCCGCTGGCGCTCGCGCGCCCGGGCACATTCTAACAAACGGAGTGAGGGATGCAAAGGTTGCGTCCTTCTTTGCCTGCCGGGTTCCCTGATCCGACAGAGGACGCTGACTCACCCGCCAGGTCAGGGGCTCTGGTGGGCACAAAAAAAAGACATTTCGCGGGTAGGAGTGCCGGGGCGCCCCACAGCCAGTTGTGAGCCGCCGGCCGGTGAGTTATATGTGGTTGGCTGCGAGCTGGTTATGGTATTCAATAAACATCATCAATTGCCGTCTTCTTTTAGTCTATCAAGCATCTCTTTTGCACTAGCATTGTCAGGATTTAACTCCAATGACTTTCTATAGTTTTCAATTGCAGGCGCCTTATTCTCATTCAGCATATATGCCTCTCCCAGACTATCATAGGCATTTGCTGATTGGGGGTTCATTTCGACATTCATCTTGAATACCTCGATAGCGGCATCAATCATCCCTTCTGCAATGAGACCATATCCGAGGGAATTGAACTCGTTTTCATCAAAGTACATTTGACCTCGATCGTCAGCCTTGGCTTCTTGATACTTTGTGATTCCGGCTTCAATACCCGAATTATGAATGGCTTCTTCAACGGCATATGCCGCAGATTCATTGATATATCTTCGCAGGGAACCCAGTCTCCGTTCAAAAAGTGGTTCTGGCCTTCTTTTGAGAAACTGCTCGTAGTATTTGATAGATTGATCGTAATTTTTCAACCTCTGATGCAATTCAGCCAGTCTGTAGTAACTGTTAAGGTCATGAGGATATTGTTCTACGACATATTCATACATTATTCTTGCTTCTTCGAATCTCCCTCTTTCTTCGAGTTGACCCCCCTGTCTAATCAGAGTGAATTCAGGAATATCGATTTCATATCCATAGTCTTGCGAAAGAGTCCGATAATAATGCTTCAGATCTTCGAGTCCATCTATTTCTGTTTCCTCGGGGAATTTATATTCTTTAAAGTACGCTTTCAGCCCTTCTTTTAATCCCGGTGAAGGGATGCTACTATCTGTTTCTTCTTCTCCAAGTGGATTTGAAATCATGGTAAAATCGCTTTTCTTTCCTTCTTCGACTGTCGCTGTAAGTTTATGCAGATATTCCATTGTGGCCTCGTTGTCATCACTGGTGTTGCATGTCATGAAGAGAAAACTCTTTAATGATCCTTCACGATTAAAGAAGTCGTCTGCTTTCGCCAGAAGATATTCCCTGACTGAACGATTCCAAAAAGGATTGGTGATTATGTTGACTCTGAAAAGACCAGGGTGTTCCATCAGAGTATAGAGACCGAAAGACGCCCCGGCCTGAGGTCCCAGTAAGATACGAAAATCCTTTGTGCGGTAGGACTTATCAACAAAGGGTATTAGTTCATCTGTAAAGAAGTTAAGGAAGTTCTCTGCGCCTCCCTTTTCGCCGTTTCGATTAACGGGCAGATTATCACGGTAGCGATCAACATTCTTGACGCCAATAATTAAAAGTTGCGGAATCAGCCCTGCCTCGTAAAGCCGGTCAACAATATGAACCGATTCCGCAAAATAGCCTTGTACCTGGCCACCGTATAGAATGAACAGAACAGGATAATGAATCGTTGTTTCATCATACCCTTTGGGCAAATTGACCAATAACGTGCGATCTTCATTTAGAATTTGCGAATGCAGAGTTCTATATGTGCCAATCGATATGGGACTTCCGTCCTCTTGCGCAAGTGAGAAATCAATAACAAAAAGTATTATTGCGATTGCAAATGTGATTGTAGCAAGGACGTATTGAATTCTGTTTTTCATGACTTATGCCTCCTGATTGTTCTCGTTTTCCATGGTTTTGACATTACCACCTAAGGCAAAAATACCCTGCTGGAACTTGCGGCGCACAAAACGTTGATTTTAAGCCAAACGTTTTGCGTAGCTCCGCCCGTTCTGATTCGCACATGACTGTTCCAGTCAGGTTGATGTTTTTGTTATGTGGTTTTTATTTTAATTCTGTAGGTTTCATACTTTCTATTATCTTTGCATCCACCCAATAAATATCGGAACTGCCATTCTGCGGACTGTTCTCCATCTCTTTCATCTGTTCTAGTGTAAGATTATTCTTGGACTTAAACTTATCCGAAATCCTATCGCTGACAAAAAATAAGTATTGCCCGTCTGGTGAGAAAGTTGGAAAATGTTCGTTTGCTGATGTATTAATTCCTTCTCCCATATTTTTCGGACTCGTCCATTCATCTTTCCCCTTTTTGTAACTAACATATAGATCGAAATTGCCAAAACCGTCATCCTGATCATAGGAAACAAAAACCAATAGTTCTTCCTCGGGATCAGATTCAATTTCAAAACAGGGAATATCAAAATTATAATGATCTTGCATGTTTTCAGGTGATGAATATTTTCCATCAATAAAGTTTGAGCGACATCTTCCTCTGATTCCTTCTCGTGTTG
>JBAUFO010000215.1:0-24623 GCA_049679185.1 Candidatus Zixiibacteriota bacterium | reverse complement strand
GTATCAAATATATGGTTCATGTGATTCTTCTTCTCCCTTAAGGCGGGGTTCTGTGCATGCAAAAGACATTCGTTCTCCCATACACGGTGGAGCTATCCTCTTCACCATTAAGGTTGTTGCGAATTTGCTCTTTGTGGTAAGAGAGGGGACGGGCTAGGTATCAGAAAGGGGTTTTGTCTTGGTATCAGGTGCTCGGACGAGCCTGTCTGGGCGCAAGGCACCTGACGTACGAACTACTTTTGAGCTAGGATATACCCGGTCTGGCAAGCAGACCGGGCCACCCGCCGGTAATCCACGTCGCCAAGAAGATCATCCGGAAAGAGAGACTGACCAGACGAGTAGATACACTAATCGGTGACCATGACAAACATATTCCTGATGGCTATGACGTCATGATGTTCTGTGATGCCGAGATTGGCGACGGCAGCACGCTGACACTGGCTTATGAGAGCCTGCCTGAAGGCGGTTTAGTGGTTCTTGTTGAAGACTATAGCTCGGACGACTGGACTGTACCGTTATACAGGTTAATGTGGCAACTCAGATCGAACTCATTCTGGCTGAAGAATTGGCGACAGATGGGTGTGATGCTTCGAAAGAGCGGCTTCACAGCTATCAGAAGCCGCCGAATCTACAAGGACACATGGCTGATCACCGGTCGCAAAGGCTTGGCACGCACGCGCGGCGTGTCGAGGACATGATTCAAAGTGTGGAGCAATCGCAGAGAGTGAACAAGGGGCCTCTTCTGTCAGGTCACACCCACAGGGCAAGACCTGACAGAACACGAAAGGAACATTCTACTCCCCAGGGCTGGGTTCACCTTGCGGAGACGGTGGAGGCTCTTGTACGAGTTTCATTGTAACATAGGTACTATTGTAATTATCCAGCCAGACTGTTCCCGTGATATAGATGCTTCCCGCATTATCTATCACCATGTCACGGAATTTCCCCGGTGATCTTTCGACCCACAGCTGATTGCCCTCTGGACTGTACTTAACGATAGTGATAAGATTGCTGGCGAAGTTCTGACTCGTGCCTGCCACATAGACGTTTCCTGACGCATCCAGGTCTACAGCTTCAGCTTGGTCCGACTCGTTATCGGGGCCGTTGTATCTTGCGGACCATAGCTCTTTTCCATATTTGTCGTAGGCGACCGTTAGGTAGTCGTTGTTTGTCTCCGGGCCGCCCCCACATCGACCGGTAACAAACACGTTGCCGTCCTGATCCACTGCTATGGCACGAGCACCGGATTCGATACAGCCGCGAGCATCGTATCTGCTGATCCACGCCTCCTTCCCATCGCGGTAGTACTTGACAGTAGCGTAGCCTGATGCCAAGGACCATCCGTCACCGGGTTTGCCTTTGAACTTATCGCTCGATCCGGTGACGTGTACATTGCCCGAATCGTCAACAGCGATAGCATAGACTTCATCCAAGGAATTGGCCGGCCCACCATATCTGTTCACCCAGTTCTCATTTCCCAAGGGATCATACTTCACTGTAACATAATCAGGCATGACGAACCAAATCTCTGTGCGGATGGTATCCCAGTCGAGGTCGACAGGTTCTGACGAGCGACCCCCGCTTTCGCCCGTAACGTGGATATTTCCCGCCCTATCCAAAGCCAAATCCAGGGCCCGATCCCAGGATTTGCGCGGCATTCCGTCATATCTCCGCGTCCAGAGAAGTGTTCCCGCCGAATCGTACCTAATCGTCGTGTAGTCAACAGCGGTCTCTTTGGCCGAACTCCATCCCGTGACGTAAACGTTGCCCTCACCATCGACTGCAAGTGCCGAGGCGAAATCCCACCAGTTATTGGGGCCATCGTATCTGGCTACCCAGAGTTCGTTTCCGTCCTGGTCGTACTTAATGGTGCAGTAATCCTTATCTGTCCCGTTGCCAAAACTCCATCCGGTTACATACGAATTTCCCACCGCGTCTACAGCAATGTCGGTGGCCTGGTCGTTGGAATCAGCCGGGCCGTTGTATAGTCTGATCCAGGCCAAATCTCCGTCTGGATAGTATTTCAGGGTGGCGTAATCTTCCATGGTTTCGGGTGCTTCGCTTAAACCGGTAACGTAAACATTACCTGAATCATCTATGGCTATCGAAGAGGCGTAGTTCTTTCCGGGCTCCGAAGCGCTATAGTGCCTGGTCCAGGCGATCTCAACCTCAGCCGAGGCAGGGACGCTAACCAAGAGGAGAACAAATGAAATTAATAGATTCCTGGCCATCCTGACCTCCGTTTTTTGACTTCGAACACTGAGCAGACTAAAGGTTTGTGGTTTCATATCAATTATAACACGAAAATCGACAAAACCAAGGACAAACGTTTGATGCCTCGGGAATAGGAATTCCCCAGACTTTTTCGTATTGAAAACCCCCGGTCCCGAGAACCAGGGGAGATGCGAGACCCTTCCCTTCTTTCAGGGCGACAGGGTTCAGGTCATTCTGAATCTTGCCGCAGGTTGGGCGGAGAATCGTTGTTCGTCGCGGACGCCCTCGTCCGTGACGCCATATGGTAACGGACAAGGTGTCCGTTACCAACGTGAGAACCCGTCAGGCAGGGCTCGGGGAGCCCGCCTACGAACTTAACGTGCCTACTACTTACCAGGACGGGTTGCAGCAGCCAGGATCAGGCGCCGGGCCGCCCTTGTAGCAGTAACTCACCAGGTAGACTATATCGCCGATGTTGACTATGTCATCATTATTGGCATCTCCGCAGCAAGTTTGCGGAACAGGAGCTGGTCCGCTCCTGTAACAGTAGCTGACCAGGTAGACTATGTCACCAATGTTGACTATGTAGTCGCTGTTGGCATCGCCGCATCTAAGATCACGCTTGGTCCATTGCGCGACAAATCCCGCGACTTTGTCGCCGGCAATTGAAAACCAACCTCCCACGGTCAATTTGGATTCATGTACGGTCAGTGTATAGTCGTAAGATCTCACGCCCGACCCCAAAGCCGACCAACAGGAACCGTCCCAGGAAGCCATTCCACTGGCTGCAACTCCGCCCGTGGTGTCAAACCACCCTGCGGCGATCAATTTGGAGTCATAGATGGTCAGGGCATGAACGTAAGAATCCATTCCCGATCCGAGAGGCGACCAGGAAGAGCCGTCCCAGGAAGCGATTCTGTTGATTGAAACTCCGCCCACGGTGGTAAAACAACCTCCGGCAATCAACTCAGAGTCATAGACGGCCAGGGCATTAACGTCAGAATTCATCCCCGATCCCAGAGTAGACCAGGAAGAGCCATCCCAGGAAGCAATAAACTTGGCTGTAACTCCGCCCGCGGTTGTGAATCGACCTCCGGCGATCAGTTGGGAGTCATAGGAGGTCAGGGCATAAACGTTATAGTTCATTCCCGATCCCAAGGGGGACCAGGAAGAGCCGTCCCAGGAGGCAATCCTATCGGCTGGAACTCCGCCCGCGGTGCTAAACCTGCCTCCGGCTATCAATTTGGAGTCATGGACGGTCAGAGTATTGACGAAATAATTCGTTCCCAATCCCAGGGGCGACCAGGAAGAGCCGTCCCAGGAAGCGATATTGTGGGCCGTAACTCCGCCCGCGGCGGTAAACATACCTCCGACGATCAACTTGGAGTCATAGACGACCAAGGCATTGACGGTGGCATAAGGTCCTCCCGATATTCCCGATCCCAGGGACGACCAGGAAGAGCCATCCCAGGAAGCAACATAATTGACGGTGATGTCACCGGCCGTAGTGAAATAGCCTCCGGCTATCAATTTAGAGTCATATACGGTCAGGGCATTGATATAAAGATCGATTCCCGATCCCAGGGCCGACCAGGAATCGCCGTTCCAGGAAGCAATCTTCTTGGCTGGAACTCCGCCCGCCGTGCCAAACCATCCTCCGGCGATCAATTCGGAATTATAGACGATCAGGGCATAGACGTCCGCATAATCCAAGCCCCACATTCCCGACCCTAAGGCCGACCAGGAGGAGCCATTCCAGGAAGCGATGTGATTGACTAAGGTTCCGCCAGCAGTAGTGAACCACCCTCCGGCGATCAATTTGGAGTCATAAACAGTCAAACAATATATATAATCGTTCATTCCCGATCCCAGTGCCGACCAGGAAGAGCCGTCCCAGGATGCGACAAAATAAGCTGTGACTCCGCCCGCGTTGGAGAAATCACCTCCGGCGATCAGCTTGGAGTCATAGACGGCCAAAGTGCGAACACTGTAATCCGTTCCCGATCCCAGGGCCGACCAGGAGGAGCCATTCCAGGAAGCAATATGATTGACTGGGGTTCCGTCCGCGGCGGTAAAATGACCTCCGGCGATCAATTTAGAGTCATAGACAGCCAAGGCATAGACGTCCGCCCAAGGCGTGCCCGACATTCCCGACCCCAAAGTCGACCAGGAAGATCCGTCCCAGGAAGCAATATTATTAGCTGTATCTCCGCCCGCGGTGGTAAACCATCCTCCGGCGATCAATTCGGAGTCATAGACGGTCAGGGCGCGAACCGTATTATCCATTCCCGCTCCCAGGGTCGACCAGGAAGAGCCGTCCCAGGAGGCAATATACCCGGCTGCATTTCCGCCCGCAGTGGTAAACCATCCTCCGACGATCAATTGAGAGCCATAGACGGTCAGGACCTGAACCTGATCATTCGTTCCCGACCCCAGGGCCAACCAGGAGGAGCCGTCCCAGGAGGCGATGTTATCGGCCCGAACATCTCCGGCAGCGTTGAAAGACCCGCCGATAATAAGAAGACCGTTATAGGTTGTCATGGCATAGACGTATCCATCAACACCGGGAATCGATGGTGACACCGTGTTGTCCCAATAGATGTCATCCGGGTCATCCTTGCTTGATGTAACCTGTCGGGAGCGTATCATTGGCTCGCCGGTAATAGGATCAAGTTGAATCTGGTATCCGTCCCAGTTCAACGGGCCCTGGTAACCCGATTTACGAATCTTTTCCAGATCAACGCGGCGCTCCGGCGTTAAGAAATCGGCAACGCTCTTGCCCTTTTTATCAGCTACAGATGGCGCATTTCCCTGCTCAACAAAAGACTTCCCGGTTAACGGCTCAGCAGACGCCGGCAGACAATTGCTCAAACCTGATGTCTGGGCGGCCATGATTAGCACAATAGCAGAGCTCAACAGCTTTCCTGTCATTGGCGATCCTCTGTTACAGCGTTAAATAGTAGCCAAATCACAGATATCCGATATTAGTATGATCATTAACATAATACATCGGAAACGGAAAAAGTCAAGAAGAATCTTTCCGTGTTCGCGTTCACCGGTTCAAAATCTCCTACTTTTACCCGCTGCCTACCCTCCACCAAGTTGGGAAGTTGAATGTCGCGGCAGAGCCCTCTCGCGCTGTCACAAGCCTCTTGGTCGAGGGTGGCACAGACCCTTAGGGGAGGGGACCCCGGAAACGCGAGCCCGGTCAATGCCTTTAGAACAGAGCTTTTTACCTTGACTCTCCTTTCTGAATTCGTTAGGTTCGTCCCTGCTGCGTCGGGCACGCGAGCCTATCGAACCTGAATTGTCATAACCATTTTGCCAATCCGACGTATTATTAGATGATGATCTGAGCCCGGAAAAGCAGACTGGCACGTTCAATTGCCGAAGGCTTGAAGAACCCCCGAATACCGAGGTGTCATGATATGAGAAGAATGATCTTTTTTTTAGTCCTTGTATGTGTGTGGGCTTACCTGGGGATGGTCCCCTCCTATGCCGTAGAACGCCAAACGTCTCCGGAATGGGAATATTTGCTGGAGGCGCCTTCCTGGGGAATGATCGAGTGGGCCAGCGCCACATTGCCCCAAGGATTCTGGTATCCCACTTTTGAATTCCTTTATCTGTCCAACGGAAGCTACTTTGCAGCGGGAAAAGAGGTCAGTTACCCCGGCGGACGAGATTCTACCAGCAATATGATCACCGCCAAACTTCTATATGGACTCTCCAATAGATTCACCCTGGGCGTTTACGTACCTGCGGTGGTAAGTCAGAGAGTGGACGTTGGAGAATACGGGCAAATCGAAAGAGAGAAGACCGGCGCCCGCAGTTTTGGAGATGTCGAGCTGTTTTTGAAATGTCGCATCCTGGATCGATACTATTGGGCTTTGGCAGCAGAATTCGGCCCTACTCTGCCCACGGGTAAGCCCTACAACAAAGCTGGCGGTGACAAAGCCGGTACCGGCGATGGGCAGATCGACTTAAATTTCAACCTTAAGGGGGATATCCTGCTGACTGAGGAAGCCTTCGTCAGGCTCGACACGCGACTTACATATCAGGCCAAGCGAGAATTCACCGACGCTGACGGGGAGTCAATTGAAGAGAAACTTGGAGACGTGCTCAGGACGGAAGCGGGCGTCGTTCGAAACTTCAAGAATGTCGGGCTGAGCGGGGCTTTGCGATTTACCTACTGGAGGGCGACCAAACGAAACGGCGCGGTAGAATTGGATGCGGCCGATCTTGTCGAGATGTCTCTTCGTCTATCCCTGGGGGAAGCTACTCCGCGAAAACACGGGAAGCTCGATCTGATCCTGGATTTTCCTATAAACGGGAAAAACGCTCCGGCCACGTATCGCATCGGAGTCGCCATCAGGAGCATATTCAGGTGAGAACGGAAGTATGACTCTCAATCCAGGAGTTCAGCCTCCTGATGCCCTGTAGCGGAAGGCTTTAGCCTTCCACCGCTGGCTCGGGAGGCCTTCCTTCGAGAGGCTCAGGACGAGGAAGAACTCCGCTACACCTCCAAGACGTCTGTCAGGCAGGACCTTCGCTCGCGGACAGAGCCCTTTTGAGAAACTCATTTTCCAAGATGAATAATGAACCGCAGCCGCAAGGTTTCACCGTCGTGCAGGCGGTGGGGATCTTCGCGCTTGTTCTGGTGGCAATGCTCGTTGTGGGGGGCATCAGTTCGGCTGTCTTCGGGCTCCATGCAGCCATACTCTTAAGCGAAGCAGTTATTCTTCTGGTTCCAATCTCCTTTCTTTCCGTCGGCGGATATTCCTTCCGCCATATTATCCTCTACCCAAAAAGGCTCGGGCTCAACTTCTGGATTCTGGTAGCGGCCGCCTCGGTGTTTTTGTTCGTGGTGATCTCGGACGTCACCGGGTACGTCAATCAGCTTGTGCCCCGGCCCAAATGGCAGCAAGACATTTTGCTGGAGCTTCTTGTGGCCAAAACGTGGCCGGAGTATCTGTTCAGGATTTTTGGCGGCAGCGTGCTGGTTGGGTTCTGTGAGGAGTTTGCCTTCCGGGGATTCTTGCAGCGGGTCTTCTCGGAGAAGTTGGGAGGAATAAAGGCGTTGGTCCTGACCGCATTTCTGTTCGCCTTTATGCATCTGGACCCGTGGAATTTCGCCGGTGTCCTTCTCTTGGGTCTCTTCCTGGGATATCTGGTTTATCTCACCGGCAATCTCTGGGTTGCCGTCCTGGTTCACTTTCTTTCCAACGGAATTGCCTTCTCCGTAGGGTTTTTCTCACCTGACGCGGGCTCTGATTTTGGGTATACCTTTCCGCCTTACATAACCTTGCTTTTCACATTTCTCTTTATCCTAAGCTTGGATCTTATCCGAAAGGTTTACAAAGGAGCGGAGGAGAGGGCGATCCTTTCTGGATGAAGGATCCAGGGTAAAGCTATTTCTCGAATCATAGAGGGATAAAAAAGGGCGGAGTTGGTCACAAGAACTCCCCTCCCTGTCTTTCCTGTTTATCACTCCGGTGGTGAACCGGAGAGACATCTAACATTTTGAAAAACCGCACTGGGAACAGACGACACAACCGGAATCGTGGTCCAATTTGCCTCCGCAGTCGGGGCAGAATTCGTAGGTTAGGTCCCTGTCCTGGTTGGCGTTTTGATTCGTCCCGAAATGTCTATTCAGCACTTTGGCGATGGCATCCGGAATGGACATGATCAGCCCGCCCTCCTGAAACACCTGGGAGGCTCCACCAATTCCATATAACTGCTCGATGATCTTGTCCACTGCAATGCCGCTTCTTAAGGCCAGAGAGATCAACCTGCATATCGCCTCTGTGTCGGCCATGGTGGAATAGCCGGATTTTCCTATCTGGGCGAAGACCTCAAACGGCTTGCCGTTCAGGGTGTTGATGGTGACGTACAGGTTCCCATACCCGGTCTTTATCTTATCGGTGATGCCGGAAAGGGTAGTGGGTCTATCCTGAGGGACGATCTTTCCTTCCTCTTTCTTCTCCTTCTTGGTGGCAAGAACCTGCGACTCTCTGGATCCATCCCGGTAGATGGTCACCCCTTTGCATCCTAACTGGTAGGCTAGCCGGTATGCGTTCTCCACGTCCTCAACCTTTGCCTCATTGGGCAGATTTATGGTCTTGGATACGGCGTTGTCGGTGTACTTCTGGAAGGCGGCCTGGTGGCGCACGTGCCACTGGCCGGCGGTATCGTGAGAGGTGACGTAGATCCTTCTGGTCTCGTCGGGAATCTCTTCGAATTCCCTGACCGAACCCTTCTTGCCAATCTTCTCCATCAAGACCTCACTGTAGAAGCCCTTCTCCTTGGCCTCCTTCTCGAAGAAAGGATTTATCTCCACCATCCTGGTATTGTCCATCACGGTCCGGATGTACGAAATGGCGAACAGTGGCTCGATCCCCGAGGAACAGCAGGCGATTATGCTTATGGTTCCGGCAGGTGCGATGGTGGTGACGGTGGAGTTGCGCATGGGGATTTGCTTTTGGTGGTAAATGCTTTTCTCCCAGTTGGGGAAGGTACCTCTCTTCTGCGCCAACTCAGATGAGGTCTGATGGGATTTCTCGTGGATGAAGCCCATCACCCGTTCGGCTAAGTTCACTGCTTCCTGGGAGTCGTACGGCACTTTGAGTTGAATCAACATATCCGCCCAGCCCATCACTCCCAGACCGATCTTGCGATTGGCTTTGGTGTTCCGTTCGATCTCCGGCAGCGGATAGTTGTTGGCATCTATTACATTGTCCAGAAAATGGACTGCCTTCTTTACGGTGCTCTCCAGCTTATCCCAATCGATCTCGCAGCGGTACATGGTGGTGGGATCGCTGGAGTCGACCACTGCCCGGACCATCTTGGAGAGATTTATAGAGCCGAGATTGCACGACTCGTAGGGCAAAAGAGGTTGCTCGCCGCACGGATTGGTGGATTCGATCATGCCCACCCTGGGGATGGGATTACCCTGGTTCATCTTGTCCAAGAACATCACTCCCGGCTCTCCGGTTCTCCAGGCATGTTCTACGATCATATCGAAAACCTCTCTGGCTCTGTAGCTGACCGGCTTGCCGTCCTTTACGCAGGTTTTCTGAGTGCGGGGATCGAACAGATCGTAGTGTCCGTCGCCTTCCACCGCCTGCATGAAGCCGTCGGTCATTGCCACGGAGATATTGAAATTGGTCAGCTCGGCCAAATCGTCTTTGCAGGTGATGAACTCCAAGATGTCGGGATGGTCCACCCGCAGTACCGCCATGTTGGCGCCCCTGCGGGTGCCTCCCTGCTTGACCGCCTCGGTGGCCGCGTTGATGACCTTCATGAAGGAGACCGGCCCTGAGGCCACTCCGCTGGTGGATGCCACCGGCGAGTTTCTGGGCCTTAAGCGGGAGAAAGAAAATCCGGTTCCCCCGCCGCTTTTATGAATCAGCGCGGTATCCTTCACCGCAGCGAAAATGGATTCCATGGAATCCTTGATGGGAAGGACAAAGCAGGCGGAAAGTTGACCCAACGGGCGTCCGGCGTTCATCAGTGTGGGAGAGTTGGGTAAGAACTCCAGTTTTGCCATCATCCGATAAAACTCTTCGACGCTCTTCTCCACCTCCGACCCGGTAGCGCCGTATTTCTTGTCCGGCTCCGCCACCACCTTGGCCACCCTGAAGAAGAGCTCCTCGGGAGTCTCGATTACCTTTCCCTCATCGTCCTTTTTGAGATACCTTCTCTCCAGAACCTTTATGGAGTTCGGCGTGAGCTCTGCTTTGACCTTATCCGTAATTCTAACTTCAGACACCTTTCCCTCCTCACTAGGTGAGCCGGACCGAAGGCCACTTGGCCGTTCAGTTCGACCTTCCCTTCTCTTATATCGACCAGTTTCTCTTTCCCATTCTATTATTCGTTAAAACAGAAGTTTTTGATAAAAGTTTATTATACTCTTGTCTTTCCCTTCTGTGATACAACCACTAACCTCTTAGCTTTGTGGTCGTATGGCGCACCAGCTAAGTCCCCGTACACCTCGACTGTGCTGAAACCGCAGTTGCTTAGGAGCGTAATAAGTTCAGCGGCTGAGTAGGGACGAAAGGAGAACCGAAACTCCTTGGTTTTTCCGTCTTTCAACAGAATCCAACGGTTTTCAATCCAACCCCAATTCTTTGTAATCTTTCGCTCCTCTAACATGGTGGCGCCGTCTATCTCGTACCAATCGCGCTCTTGGAATATCCGGGCAAGGATTTCCTTGCCCATAACATCGATCAAAAAGACGCCGTCCTTTTTCAACGAGAGGTGCACGTTTTTTATGACCTGCTCATCGTCTTTTATATCTTCAAAAAAACCAAAAGATGTGAAGAGATTGATTGCCGCATGAAAAGCATCAGGTTTGCAAAAGCTTCGCATGTCCTCCTGGACGAACTCAAGCTTAAGCCCTTCGGTCTTTGCCAGCCTCCGCGCCTTCTTCAGGTAGGATTCGGTTCTATCGACTCCGACCACGGAAAAGCCGCGACGGGCAAACTCCAGGGAATGTCTGCCCGGCCCGCAACAGAGGTCGAGAACGGAGGCTCCCGGAGAGACTCCCAGTCTGGAAATCAGATTGGCTACCTCCTCCGGCGCTTTTTCCCAGCGCTCCTTAGGGAAGAGGAAGGGAGCCCATTTCTCCCAGAAATCATCTTGTTCATACCAGGTTTTCATGACATTTATCCCCTATCCGGTCTACAAGGTGTTCTCTCTCAGATAAGAAGTCGATTCTCTCACTGTTGGATTCTTTGAGCTCATCTCAATCTCCCTGCCTGCTTCAAAACGTACAAGGCATCTACAGTCACGAACTCGTTCATACGTTTTCTGCTGACGCCGCCCCAATCAACCAACGAGCGACCGGTGGTTACCTTCTCTGTAACCTTATAATACTTACCTTCTGTCGGAAACCCGTCATCCGGCAGCCGCTTTGACTCCAAGAGTTTTAGGGCATCTCCACAGCGTTTATCACCGATAAGACCTGCTTCAGCCATGACTTTCAGTCCAAACAGGATATCATAACGCCAATAGCAGGGATAGTGCAGCTTCACGAAATCGTCCTGCATGACCTTTCCGTCTTTTTCTCTCTTGTACAGCCTTCGCTTCAGGAAAACCTCGCTGGCTCGTTTTGCGGCCTGTTTTGATCGTCTGCTTCCGGTCAGTCGAGCGTGTAGTGCCAGTGCGCGCAGGGGAATAAGACTTTCCCAGAAGGACGATTTTTCCGCGTGGGGGTTTTTGTCGCAGTTCCATCCCCCATCGGGCCACTGCCACCCGGCAAGGCGCTGCGCCAACTCCTCGGTTTGATCGTCAGCCAAACCGAGAGTCAGAAGATACCAGAGAGCATTTCCTTCCTGTGAGGCGCATCTTCTAACCCTTCCGTCGATAGTTCTGATGCACTTTTCATGCTGGTTGGAAAATAGCCAGTCATAAACCTGGTCTCGTAATGGAACCAGAGATTCGTCTCCCGGCGGGTATCCGATATCTGCCAGCGTTGCCAATACCCAGTGAGCGCCGCACCATTTCTTATAAGCATAACAGGGTATTTTGCCGTCCCTTCCTCTCTCCGAGAAAAGCGATTTGACCCTGGGGGATGACCCTATGCGCTCTTGAAGTCTGGCAATTGCCGGTGATTCCACTCTTCTGTCCAATACGTTCACCAGAACCTTGAATCTCACTGACGGTTCTTTGGAGTTGAGCAGCCTGCTTATAATGTCCCTTCTCATATCATAATCCTGCGACCTACGACTTTGTGCGTCGAGCAGTCCTCAAGACAGCCCGATCCACTCGATTATCCTCCAGCCCCTCCCGGCTGGGGAACAAAGCCGAGTTGTTGCATCAGGCCCAGCCGATCAACGCTGGCTGAGCAGCGCTCGACTATCTTACCACCGTCAAATCGCCAGATATCCACCGCGGAGAAGATCACCTGTTTGCCCGTCGGGGCGATGCCTGCCAGAACGCCTTTGTGCGTGCCGCGGATGGTGAAGGCGCCCACCACCAGATCTCCCTCGGCAATCAGATGATCGATGGTGAAATGAATGTCCGGGAGGGCGGCGCGAGTTTCAACAACAGACTGCTTAATGCCTTCGGGCCCGCGCAGAATTCTGGCAGGATCCTCGACATCCTTGGCGGTGAAATCAGAAGCGTAAATCTCGTTCGCTATATCTGTATTTCCCTTGTTCCAGGCTTCTTCGATCCAGCGACGAATGATGGCTTTGTTTTCTTCCGTTGACATCCTGTCTTCTCCTTTCCAACCAGTGTCTGGCAAACAGCGAGCGGGTTTGGCCGGATCAAAACAGATCAAATCCCGCATTCTTGAATGCCTCAATCAAGCTTTGGTTCATCCCGAGCAGATCATCAGAAGGATATCTGAACCTGAAGAGGAACTGAGCGTTGTTCTTTATCTCCAGTTTAATCAGCTCCCTTTTCACCCATTCCGGATCGGCCCACTCGGGCCCTTCCTGCTTCTTTGCCTCCAGAACCTCGACATAGGTCTTTTCAAAGTATCTCTCCACGTTCTCGTCGAAATCCCCATACTTGTCTTCAAAAGCTTGCTTGATACCGTCGTCGCTTAAGACCCCGTATTTCTCCCGGTGTGCGATAACCTCTCGCTTCAGCTTGGGGATTCCCTTCGGAACCGACTTAGGATACCCGATCGATAGGACCATCATGGGTAGCACATACCTGGGTATGCTGAAATATTCCCTGGCCGGATCGATAGCTTGAAGAATCGTGCCGATGTAGACCGATCCCAGCCTGTGGCTTTCGGCTAATATCACCACGTTTTGGGCAGAACACATCAGGTCGGCGTAGGCTATCAGGAAGGAATGCAGGGCCTTCTCTCCCTTGTATTCGGTTTCAGACATGGATGCCCACCTTTTGAGCCGGTAGAAGTCGATGCAGAAGATCATGGACAGGGGAGCGTTTTTCACCCAGGGCTGATCTCCCACCATCTTTGCCAGTTCTTTCCTGGCGCCAGCTTGCTGAACCAGTATAATCGAAATAGGCTGGATGTTCCCGCCGGACGGAGCGTTATTTGCAGCGTCCAGAAGCTGCTCAATGACATTTTCAGGAATCTTTTGATTCTTGAAATTCCTGGCCGATCTACGCTTCATCATCAAGTCGTATAGATTCATGTGACACCTTCCATGTTCATTCTGCCGTGACTGTCGGCTTCGCGCTCTCGTCTGACCCCAATTGCCTCGCCATACTGCCTCCAGCGGTTCCTGATGTCGGGATATGCTTGCTCCAGAGGCTCACCGCGTCCCTTTTTGGCCAAATCAGAATTCTCATCCTTCCACTTCCCAAAATGCTCACCAGAACAGAAAAAGCAGATCACCGGACAGCAGGTCTCGGCGTCCGGACCTCCTTGCCCTTCAACGTTCCATATCTGAAGGTCGGCATGAGACGTCGCTGAGATCTCGCCATCCTTGATCTCGATGGTTATCTCAGTCTTGCACCAGTCGCATTGGGAGGTCACCTTGATGTTTTTGTCGAACATGCCCGGCATTCCCACGGCATCGACCGCGCACATGGCGAAGAGTTTCTCTCCCTCCTCGAGCACAATCTGATGTCTTGTGGGCAGCAGGGAAAACGGATAAATGCTCACGACCTCTTGAGTTCCTTTTCTCCTCAAAAGCAAATCCATCTCCTCGAGAGTGTCAAGGACCCGCGTTATCTCGTCGTCGGATTTTTCCAGGGACACCCCCAGTTCCTCCACTGTCGGAGCCTTCCCAGAGGCCAGGATGGTCTTGAATATGTCGCGTAATACTTCTTTTTCCAAAGCCGTGAGTTCGTAGCGACTTCTTCTTTCGGTTGAGGATTGATCTTTTTTCATCAAAGCTTCGCGATTCTCCATAGTCTGACTACAGATGAAACGGATCGAAGTTGATCTCATCCGTTCTATAGATTCGCTTCGCTCACTACAAGTCCGTTTTATCCGCTGACGTATCACTCTCTTGTTTCTACCGAAAACCAGCCTTCTTTTTTCATTACCTCCATGACAACCCTGTTGCCGGGGCCGTCTCCTCGGGCAACGGTGACGCCAACCCTTTCCCCAACCGCTGCCGCTATCTGGGCAATGTCTCTGTGGGTAAATCCGGGGCAGAGGCAGATTGAGTGAATGCCTTCCTCCTTCGCAAGTTTCCTGCACACCTCTACTGCCTGCTCCTGATCCCTGGCCACGGTAACAAACAGCTTGTACTTGCCCGTCTCGATCACACACCTGTGCTTCTCCGCATCTGCATCAGGGGCGTGTGCCACGAATGCTACCTTGAATGCCATATTCATTCCTCCGCTAGTTTCTGGACTGCTGCCGACAGACCCGATACTCCGTCCAGCTCAACATCGGGCACCTCGAATGGAATCCTGGGCTGCTGATTCTTGTGAAGCCCCACTCGAACCAGAATGGTCCACATCTTGAGCAGCTTTGCCGGAATCACGTCTTTGTCGATTCTGTCTCCCACCATGACACACTGCTGGGGATTAGCCCCGCAAGCTTTCACGATCTGATCGTAGAATCGCAGGTCGGGCTTGGTGTTCGAAAGGTCGTCCTGGGTCAGGCGATGGGTGAAGCATTCCAGAAGAGATCGTAATTCCAGAAGCTCCAGCAACTCCTGACCGTATTGCCCTGCAATCCCTATCTCAAAATCCTTGCACATGGCTCTGAGTTCGTTTTCGAATCCCGCGTTCAACTTGAGCGGGGGTTTCCGCTGCTCCCACTCCTCGGAAAACGTGCCGTATAGCCGTTCAAAGAGAGTTCCATCGTGTTTCACGGCCTTCCAGAAGACATACTGATACACGCTGGGACAAAAACACTTGACGGCTTCCTCGACGCCGGCGTGATAGTAGCTGATGGAGTATTCAGGTATAATCGTGCCTAGAAGCTCTACAGCGATCTGAGCCCGCACTTCTTCATGTTCCGACTCGTCCAGGATGACGCCGCCGGCGTCGAGCAGGACGGTTTTGATTTTCATACTACTCCTTCAATATCCCGGTAGTCGCCCCGCCTCTGGCGGGGCCCAAAGCAGCGCCCGTGCGGGCGGCTACAAATGCAATGCCTTGCGTCGGGCTGCAATTCCCAAAGGGCAAACCACGACGAAGGCAGGTAGACTACCCGCCGTCCGTACCCTTGTTTGCGAGCTTCCTCTCCAGCTCGTTCACGCGAGATTCCAGCGATTGAATCTTATCGTTGATCTCCCTGTTAGGCATCTCTCCGCGCAGCTTCCGGCCGATCCAGTCGGGAAGAGCAAAGAGCTCCAACAATACCAGCAAAACGATCACTGTCGCTATGGTACCTATAACCGGCCACATCGTTTCGTATCCTCCATTTAGCACGTCCAATAAGAGACCCCCTAAATCGCAGGGATCCTGCCATCGGCGGGATGGCTGTCCGCCGCTCAGTTCGGACTACGTATTCACGTGTTCCCGGAGCGTAACTTTTTTGCCACCTCCATAACGTTTTTTCCCAATATCTCCGCCTGCTTCAGGCGTTTCGGCTGCTTTAGAATATCACCCGGATCGCTGGCTACTGCCGTGACGCCGTTTAGTTCCCCCGGCACGCAGACGATGCCGCGCGAAAGCATCCAGTTGTAAATTGCCATGACGGTGATGCTTTGTCCACCGCAGGTTCCCGCGCCTACTGCGATGGCTCCACCGGGTTTTCCTTCCAGCGGTCTTTCCTGGTTGACAGCATAATGCCTTTCCAAAAGCGCCATGAGCCGGGCGGCGACGGTGCGTGAGTAGACCGGGCTGGAGACAATTATTGCATCGCACCACCTGTAAGCCTCGTACACCTGGTGCATGTCATCGTCGATTGTGCAGGTCTTAAGCTCTCTGCACTCCTCGCAGCCGCGGCAGTGCTCTATGTTCATCTCGCGCACGCGAAAAAGCTTCACCTGCCAGCCCTGCTCCTCAAACGGCTTCAAAGCATGCCGCAGCAGAATTTCACTATTCCCATTCTCTCTGGGAGTGCCGGATATGCCGAGAACGTTCATAAGCGAACCTCAAATCGAGCTTGTTATGACCTGCATAGGCCAGACAGACAGATTGTATGCCCTAAACATTTCGGCAAACACTTCCCGGACACCAAATATCTCACTCATTTTGCCTGCCTCCGTTTGCAAGACAGCACCGCAAAGCATACTGCAGCAGAATCCCACTATTCTCATTCTCTCTGACACCGCCAGATATAGCAGGTACAACCATTGTCGTTACCTCGAACGGCCGCCAAACACCTTATTTGCGACCCCCGCGACGTGTGCCCTCAAATTCGCGGGACGGGCCTCCAAGGTTGTCAGCGTTTCTCACCATGGGGCGGAGGCAGGGAGGTATACCTGGCAGACCTTGCAAAATTCACTATCCCCTTTTCCACCCCCATCTCCACAATCTCTCGCATCTCGTTTTGGGATCGGACTTCACACGTTTCCGGCATCTGATATGAGCGCGTGTAGATCGCCCCCTGACGCATTAAACGATCACAATCGCGCTTGCATATCACAGGGAGCTGCTCAAATTCGTGCACCACCAAAGCTAAGAATTTCTTGTCATTCCATTTGACTTCTTGTAGCTCGGCACGAACGTATGGGTCAGCGAAACGATTTACATAACGCTGTACGTCATCTGTAGCATAGGTGACCTGGTGTTGTTCCAGCACACCCTCTGGAACGTACCGCTCTCCTCTTTTCACAACTCCAATCAGAATCGTCCCCCCACCTTTGATGTTGGCCATGCCCATAGCAGTCTTCGCGATCTTTTGCTTCAAATCATCCCAGGGAGCGGATGCCTTGTATTCAAGGAACCGCTCCTCACGGCCATGCTTAATAAGGTTAGTCATCGGATCCACATTGGTCATAACCTGCATCAATTGACAGTCTCTGCATCCCTCCACGCCTTCAGGCATTTGCGGGAGATCGTAAATCTCTCTTATGCGCTTCAGCAGAGTTGGTACACGATCAGGGCGGAGATCCAGCTGAAGCACATGGCCACTAAACTGCATTGAGAACCCATAACCAAGTACAAGAGAGTCAATCTGAGCCACATCTATATCAGTTAGCGGCTCATAATATATTAAGCCAAGCCCACTCACGGGCTTGAACCCCACTCTTTCCCCAATGTATGCATAGACATTCAGCTGTGTTTCGTACAAAGGCATAAGCGCATCTTGGGTCGCAGTGAATTTGGCTGTTTTGTAGTCCACGATAAAATATGATCCGTCAGCTTTGCGGAAGATTTCGTCCGGGACGCCAGTAACCAACGTGTTAGTGTCATCATCGAGGGCTGAGAATTTCGAGTAGTGAGGCACCTTCACGGGTTCGGCCTCAGTAACAACACCAGCAATCCAATCTGGCAGTCTGTTGCGTTGCTCATAGTGTACATGCGTTATTCTTCTGCTATATAAGTCGATAGAACTGAAGATGCCGGGGAAAATCTGAAACGGCAACCTGTAGTTGCAGTGCATCTTTATCCAAAGGCACCTTGGGCAGAAAGATGGTAGCGCAACTACGCCAACGTCTTTTGCCGATATTCTAATCTGGTCCATCTTCTCGTCTCTAATATGCAGCCACCCAATCCCGTAGGTCAGAATCCAGACACCCCCGCCCTGAGGGCTTGTCCTGAGGATTCATTCCGAGGGGTGGTTGACAATTCCTTTTTGCCGTGCAGTCCTGGCGCAGATGCCTAACCTGCAAGAACGCTACTTCCTTGGTTTTCCTCCTGCGGGCTTTCGGGGTTTCGCCACGTGCGAACGTTTTGTGCCGGGCAGGTTCCGAACAGTCCCCGAAACGCCGACCTTCCGCATTGCCTCGCGCGCTTTGGGCATCGATGGTGTCGGAACTGTCAGAACTTTCTGAGGCTTCGCGGACGCTTTTAATCGTCGCGCCGCTTTCTCAAGTTGCTTCGGTCCGCCCCGCTCTATCTCTGTCGCTTTGTTCTTGGTCATTGCGTCAACGCGGCGTCCCCCTTTGATACGAACCTCTTTTCTTCCCGTCTTTCCTGCGGCTTCTGCTTTCGCCCTTTTGTGACTCGACTTCTCTGGCATTGTAACACCCCCTTTCGGTCTGTTCTAATTTTCTTTACTCTTCTATTGCTCCTCCTATCTCCCGCAGGTGCTTGCGGAAGGTGTAGGAGGGGTCGGTTTTGTGTTTCTTCAAATACTCGTCAAACCTGAGTTGCTCGCGCAGCTTGTTGCCTTCGCGTATCTCCTTGGCTTGCCGTCTTTCGGTTTCCTGAATCGAGCGGGCAGTGGAGAGGATTTCATCTATATTCTTGCTCGGGGCAAACAGGACCCCGTCATTGTCGGCGAAAACGATGTCTTCCTCCCACACTTTAAAACCACCAAGACGGGCGAACTTCAACGCGTCTGCCGGACGTGCGTCCAGCCGGGTGGGGCCGGCCGGATATGCGCCATAGCTGAAAATAGGAAATCCAATCCGTATTAGCTCATCGGTATCCCGGTGGCACCCCAAGACCACTATGGCGGCCAATCCGCAGGCCTTGGCCTCCAGAGCGGTTAGGTCTCCAATGCAGCCTTCGTCCATCCGTCCGCCATTGTCTACGACCAGAACTTCACCTGGTTCAGCGCTTCCCATTGCTTCAAGGAGGATATCCACGCTGCCGTAATGCTGCACCGGCAAGGCATGACCGGCAACATGCGCACTCCCCAGCAACAGTGGCCTGATGCCGGGAGGAGCAATACAAAGAGCCACCCCCCGCCGCACACAGGCATCGGCAATCAGCGGAGTGGATAGTTCGCTGAAAGCTTTTTGGAGATCCCTGTTATTCATAAGAGTCCTTCGGTGTTCTTGCAGCCGCCCCGCCACTGGCGGGGCCCATCCTCTGCGCACCCTAAAGGGTGCGGCTACCGTTTCTGAGGCCTCCGGGATTGAATCCCGGTAACCTGTTCGCGATGCAATCCCGAACGCCTCTTACGCAGGCTGGGCTTGCTTTGCGCCCGACGTGCGGGCCGTAATCAAATTATATAACCACGCGAAAATCGCCCCGCAAATAAGCCCATCCACAAATCCCCAAATCAATCCTATGAGGCTGCCTAATGGGCTGATGCAATAACCAAGATAGACACGCCCGATAAAGGTAGGCTCACCTGTCGCTCCGCCAAACACAATAATCCACCATGTGATTAAAAAAAGTCCGACTCCCCAGATTATTGCACAGGTAAGCGCAAAAGCTTTTACGTTTAGTTTCATGCCGAACACCTCCTTTCCAAATGCTTTTGTGGGTCAACCATCCCTAAGGGTCCACCCAGAGGGCTTGTCCTGAGGATTCATTCCGAAGGGTGGTTGAAAATTCTTCTTTGTCAAGCAGTCCTAAAGGACATGCTTGACCTACAAGACCAATCCTTTCTTTCTGTCATTCTGAGAATCTCTGAGACCCTTCGCTTTGCCCTGCACCAAGAGGTGCAGGGCTTTGCTCAGGGTGACAATCTTCCTCTCTACTCCTCGCTCGTTGTTCGTTCCTCCCTAAAGCCCATAACCGCCACAGGTCTGCCTTCTCGGTCAATTAGCATTTGAACCCACATGTCAAGCCCTTCCGGGCTGAAGTCGACTCTCGGCGACGTACCGACGCCCCTCGGGAAATTGATCATCTGACTCCCTGTGCGATTCTCCTCCGACCTGTAGGAAATATCCGGAAGCTGATAGATTACCCTCTCTGCGGTGATGTCATGTACCCGCGCTTTGCTCCAGTCGATTTCAAAATCACTGGATAGGCCGGTTCGACCCTTGGAGACGATTTCCTTCTTCTCCGGGTCGACGACGAAATAAGCCCATCCCAGAGGATACCTTGCTGTCAACTCCCCAAAATGCTCCATTTCAAAATCCTTGAGCTCAGGGGGCGTTTTGTCGGCGGTGACTTTTTCTGCTTTCTTCTGATCGCCCGGAGCTTCAGTCTTCGTGTCGGAATCGCACGCAAAGGCAAGCAGCGCCAGGACGACCATTGCTCCTATCGCTGCACGAATCTTTGCGTTTGAGCACGACAGAATCTTCTTCAGCTTCTGTGATTTCACAAACCCTCCCTGATGTTGGTTCTATGCCTATGTCCGGTTCTAAAGAGCAGATTGATGTCGGCCGGTCTTGGGGCGGCCCGTTACTGTTTTCTCAAGATCCTCAGCAGGTGCGGGGATATCGCCCTTATCCTCGAATGCAGGGTGCTCCCCGGTGCGTGATGAATCCCCGGACAGCCAGTTGACTCTGCTGGTTTCCCCGCTGCCTCGATTTTCTTCCCTTGGCTGGATACCTTCTTTGAAACCTTTCGCGAGTTATTCATCTCCCCTCCTAGAATGAAAAACCCTTCAACAACCTCGTCTATCGTTGGCGAAACTCGTGTCGAGGTTCGGTTTCGAAGCCGGATCCTCGGAATCCGAATGTCTAGCTTCGAATGACTAACATCGAGCCTCGATACGGGCACGGACGCCCGGACGGGGGCGTCTGCCAGCCCGTCTGGGCATCGCTACCGCTAACCGAGCCTCGCCTTCTATTCGTCTTTTCTAAAAGCTACCCTTTTCTTTTCATCTATATGAAAATCCCAGAACACGATGGAAGCTTCCTTTTTCATGATCTTCAGCATCTCTAAGCAAATCTCCCTTATCTCCCAGTGTGCTCTCTCCACGCATCTGATCTCGAAGATGTGTCTGAGCTCACGGAAGTTGGCGGATATCACGATCTCGGAGGTGGTGGCATTGGGCAGGATGTAGCGCGCATCCTCCTTCGGAATGCCGGCCTGCACCATCTCCTGATAAAGGTCGTATGCTAAAAGTGCCAACCCTTTGAACTTGCCCGCAAAGTCGGTCTTCTGCACGGTAGGGGGTAGGACGAACTCGAACTGCTTGGTCTTGCCGTATTCCACGTATCTCTGGCTCTCCTGAGAGGGAGACATTAGACGGTGCCTTACCAGCTCGTGGGTAAAAACCCGCGAGCCGCCTTTGATCCGAAATGTGGCGGTGGCATGCTCTAAAACGGAATGGTGTCCCTTTCCGATCACCTTCTTTATCAACTCCTCAGTGGAAGAGGGTGGCTTGTATCTGTGGAAACTCAGGTAGCAGGTTCGACACGCCCGCTCGATTATGTCCTCAGCATTCGGAGTGATAGCCATGAGTTCAACTTTAATGTCCGCGGTCCGCCGTCCTTCGACTTTGCTCAGGACAAGTCCGCGGTCCGCCGCTTTTAACTTGTCCTTTGCCCCTTGCCGCTTGCCCCTCTGCTTTTTCGGTCCAGATTCGGACATTTTGTTCCTCCAAGCAATTCCGTCTTTTGGTCTAATTATGGGCGATAAAACTCCCCCTCAAGAAAATCTCTTTGAATGACCAACTATTGTAATTTGATGGATTACAATTGGTTGGGGGAAGATTCCAATTTCTCCCCTCCATAAATCAGAACCTTCCCGGCTTGCAGTCTAAAGCATCGGTTTTGGCTTGTCAAGTAAAAAATGCCCTCAAAAATGAAAAAATCACAATATATTGTATATCAACAACATCCAACACTCTAAATATAGCATATCGCAGGGTCGTACGAGTGGCCGAGAGGAGATTGAAGCATGGGCACAGGATTCATAGAATTCGCCCGCTCGCATTGTGCCCAACTCAAGAATCGACGAGCCTGGTAGGGGCTGATCAGCTAATGCTCTTGTGTTAGATGGGAAGTCATGGGAGCGCGGGGATAGGGCATGCCTCGACAGGGGGAAGCAGGCAGTATTCTGATCCCTTATCTTTGTAATCTCTCCGGTGCGCCCAATTAATGGAGAGGTAGAGGAGAGGATGACTTGTGTTGTAGAAGAATCTGGAGAATATCGAGGTCTTGGTGTAGAAATTTTTCCCCAACCAGATAAAACCTTCCGCCAGCTCCTCGGGGGTCAGATTCCTGGGTCTAAAGACCACGGTTCTGTGATTATAGTCCTGCCAGTTCTCGCCGAGCAACCTTCCTTCTTTTTTGAATCTATCGTAGAGAGCTGTTCCCGGGTAAGGGGTCAGGATGTTGAAGGTGGCGCTGGGGACTTTGTTCTTCTCCAAAAACTCCAGGGTTTTTTCGAATATGCTGTTATCGTCATGGTCGAAGCCGAAAACCAACGAGGCATGCAGCAGAATCCCCTCACCCCGAATCATGTCGATGGCCTGACCATAGTCCGTTGCGTTGTCCGGAGTTTTCCGGAGTCTCTTGAGATTCTCGGGGGAAACCGACTCCAGCCCAATGAACAAACCAGCACAGCCGGATCTCTGCGCCAGCTTCAGCAAGTCTTTGTTCTTAGTCAGCGATATGGAGGCCTGCCCCACCCAGCGAATCTTCAGATCCGAGAGAGCCATGAAAAGCTCTGTAGCAAACCTCACATCTCCCATGATATTGTCATCTAAGAAGAAAAATTTCTTGCTTTCTCTTGTGACTATCTCCTTCACGATATCGCGAACCCTGCGGTGTCTCATCTTCTTTCCATAGAGATCGGTAACCGAGCAGAATTCGCAGTTGTAGGGGCAACCCCTGCTGCAGAAGATGGGGGTTACGTTAAAGGGGGTGTTTTTATGGTTCAATCTGGGGATGGGGAATTTCGCCAAATCGGAATTGAAGGACCGGTAGAACTTCTTCAGCCGGTTCTGTTTAAAATCGCGGATCAGCTCGCTCCAGCATCCCTCCGCCTCCCCGATGACCACGCAATCGCAGTGAGCGATGGCTTCCTCAGGCATAACCGTAGGATGGATCCCCCCCAGAACCACCCTGGCTCCATTCTTCCTGAATACAGATGAGAGCTGGTAAGCCCGGGGAGCGGAGGTGGTCATGCAGGAGATTCCCACCAGGTCGTAGTTCTTGTTGAAATTTATCTCCTCAATCTCTTCCTCCACCACATCCACCTCAATCTCCGGCGGAGTCAAAGCCGAGATAACACCGAGGGTAAGCTGGGGCATCCTCAAGAACCGGCTCCGCCCCTTGCTCAGAGAAGGAGCTAACAGAAGAATCTTCATCTTTTCTTTTTATCCCGAAGCTTAAATTTACGCGGGTTCTGGCAGGGTTAAAATCCCTCCTGGCTGACCTTCTTGATCTCGATGACCTGAGGACCTTTCTTCCCCTTGGTGACCTCAAATTCCAAACGGTCGCCCTCCTTCAGTTCGTCGAACCCGACATTCTGGAGTTTCGAGCGATGGAAAAAGACCTCTCTCCCGTCCGTAGCGGAGATGAACCCAAATCCCTTTTCTCTCATCATCCGCTTTACCATCCCTGTAAACATGTTTGTATACCCCGTTCAAGGAGGACATCAAACCGCTGTGAGGCTATTCGGTCTTAAAACTCCTTTTGCCAAAACTCTCCGGTCGACCTAATATCTTCGCTACACCTATATATCCTTTTATCCCCGAGAGTCAAGTTATATTTCAATCCTTGAATAGTCCGAGGCGGATTGTCCCGAAGGAGGGAATAAATAGAGCACGGGGGAAAGGCAGCGACTTTGTGTTCGCTGTGGCTGCGGGGTAGGTTTTCAGGCCCAGGATTCACCACACAAGCATTTGAATCTCGCCCTGACCCTCCCCCTAAAAAGGAGAGGAAACGTGTGATCCGTTGCTTTCCACATTTCGCGAGGCATCTGCGCCGCTCTGGCGACTTTTCGGAAAAGGTCTTGACACTGAAATGATCGTGCGGTATATAACACTAAGGAAAGATGTAAATCTACTCGCTAACGGGGGAGAAAGATAAGCGTCACCGGCACGCGAAATTGCGTCTTGACACAACCACACACTTCCAACTCATAAAAGGAGAGGATCACATGAAAAGGATCTTCTTTGCTGTTGTTTTTCTGTTGGTGCTCTGTTCGGCAAGCCTCGGTGCCGAACATCCGTTCGACAAAGGGAGCACCATGTTTGGAGTCACCGCCGGTTTCCTGAACGCCTCGGGTGATTTATACGAAAGCGCTGATGACAGACCATTCACCGCAATTCTTCTGATGCCGCAGGTTACTTATTTCGTATTTCCCAAGGCCGGTGTTGGCGGCGACCTATTAGTCTTCCTGACCGGCCAGGGAGATAACAAGTCTACCACCTTGGGGGGTGGTCCCAAGCTCATCTATTTCTTCGGGGGGAAGGACAAAAAGACCGTTCCCTTCATTACCTCTGGATTCTACTTCATACGACATGACATGGAGTACTTTGCCCAGTACACCGATCTTCTCGATATGACCTGTTATGGGACAAGATTCAAGATAGGCGGCGGCACCAATGTGATGCTCTCAGATCACCTCGGCCTGTTGATAGAGGCATCGTACAATATGGACAATCTCACCCTGGAAGGCGATACGCCGGAAGAAGACCAATCCGAATCGGGGGCGATGGTCATAATTACGATGGGGCTGGCGGGATTTTTCTTCTAAGCTGCGGCCGGATACTCAAGTCGCCGAACCACTGGCTTCTGTTCAGGATGAGTACTCTGGGAGAGATTATTTGAACC
>JBAUFO010000214.1:0-8719 GCA_049679185.1 Candidatus Zixiibacteriota bacterium | reverse complement strand
ATATGTTTGCGTCAATGAATAAAGATTGGGACTTCGATGCAGTGCCGTGGGTGGTGGGAAAGGACTACACCGCTCCCACCTGTGCTTCCTGTCACGTCAGCCTGGTGGTCGAACCGGAAGGCGACGTGGTGGCTGAGCGCACTCATCAGATGAATGATCGCATCTGGTGGCGGATCGTTGGAGTCATCTATTCGCATCCTCATCCCAAGTCGCCCAATACCGCCATCATAAGGAACAAAGCGGGACTGCCCATGCCCACCGAGCTTACCGGCGAGCCGGCATCAGAATACTTAATCGACGAAGAAGAGATGGCCATCAGACAGGAGAGGATGCGGAACGTGTGTCTCTCCTGCCACAGCACACAATGGGTGGACAACCAGTTTGCCCGCTTTGAGAACACCATCAGGACCACCGACGAGATGACCCTGACCGCCACCAAGATTGTCTCCACCGCCTGGGAGAAGGGGGCGGCAAAGGGGCTGCCCCAGGGAGCTAATATCTTCGACGAGGCCATCGAGAAGAAATGGGTGGAGCAGTGGCTCTTCTACGCCAACGCCACCCGCTATGCCTCGGCCATGGCCGGAGCGGACTACGGTACATATGCCAACGGGCGCTGGTACATGTCCAAGAACATCCAGGAGATGCACGACTGGCTCGAGTTCAAGCTGAAAGACGGGAAGTGAGAAGAATTGCAGGGCAGATGAGCAACCCAAAGGAACAGAATCGAATTGGCATTTCAATATTTCTTCTGAGGGAGAGTTTAGTTTATGAAGGTTAAGCGGAAGATGATCAACATCGACGAGGAAAAGTGTGACGGATGCGGACTCTGTATACCGGCCTGCCCTGAAGGTGCTCTGCAGGTGGTGGAGACTTCGAAGGGCCCAAAGGCCCGCGTGGTGAAAGAGAATTTCTGCGATGGATTGGGTGCCTGCCTGGGCGACTGCCCTCAGGGTGCGTTATCAGTCGAGGAAAGAGAGGTTGAAGAATACGACGAGGAGGGGGTCATCGCCCATATCAAGCAGAAATCGCCGGAGCTTTTGAAAAAGCATTTGGGTCATCTGAAAGCACACGCAGACGAACTTCCCCAGCATCACTCTCACGCGGGAATAACCTCGTGTCCTTCGGCAAAGGTGCTTCAGTGGAAGGAGGACAAAAAGCCAGCCGGCCAGAAGGTGAAGATTCCTTCAGAATTGCGGCAGTGGCCGGTGCAACTGCATCTTTTGCCGCCGTCGGCTCCCTATTTCAAGGATGCGGATCTGGTCATAGTGGCCGACTGCGTCCCGTTTGCCTATCCCAATTTCCACCAGGATTTCTTAAAAGGCAAAGCTATCGCCGTGGGCTGTCCCAAGCTTGACCAGGCAGATGCTTACATAGAGAAGATTGCCCAGATAATCAAGACCGGGAAGCCGAAGAGCGTAAAGGTTCTGCATATGGAGGTTCCCTGCTGTTTTGGCCTGGTTCACATTGTTAAGAAGGCTATTGAAAGATCGGGAGAGGACATTCCTTTTGAAACGGTCAAGATAAGCATCAGCGGGGAAAGACTGACGTGAAGAGGTCAAAACTGATAGACATCGCTGGGGGGAAGGTTGAGTTGATGAAGAGAAAGAGAGTCTTGTTCTTGTGCACCACAAACTCATGCCGGTCCCAGATGGCGGAAGGGATCTTGCGCGCGGCCGGTGGCAAAGGATTGGAAGTACACAGCGCGGGAGCGAAAAGATTGTTAGATGAGCAACAGTGAGGGGAAATGAAACAGATCGATTCGAGTAAATCAGAACGACCGGAAGCTGGCACAGTAGAATGCCATCTGGATCCAAGGAGGGGCTATGAGTAGGGACGTGTTCACTTTCTTGGTCGGCGGGAAGGCGGGCGAGGGGGTCAGGAAAGCCGGCTCTGTCGCCGCAAGCGTTTTCGCCCACATGGGGCGTCAGGTATTTCACATGGATGATTATATGAGCCTGATCAGGGGCGGCCACAACTTCTCCGTGGTCAGCACCGCCAAGAGAAGAATCACCAGCCACTACATCAAGGCGGATCTGGTAGTGGCGCTGGACAAGAGAAGCTACGACATGCACCAGGAACACGTGGCTGATGGTGGGATCTTAGTCTGCGATTCCGAAGCGGTGAAGGAAGGTACAGGCTTGGGTGTATCGCTTTTGACCGAGGCAAAGAAGTATCCCAATCCGAATCTGAGGCTGGGCCTGGGATCGGTGGCGATACTGGCGGCCGCGGTGGGATTAGACAAAGAAGAGTTGAAACATGTGATCGAAGATGAATATTCGAGAGATATCGAGAATAACATCGCTTACGCCATGATCATATACGACATGGTGCAGCCTCAGATAGGCGGCAAGTTCAAGCTGGATACCGGCGACAGGGAGAGGCGGATTCTCACCGGAAACGAGGCCATAGCCTTAGGGGCGGCAGCCTGTGGTCTGGACGTCTACTACGCATATCCGATGACCCCCTCCTCGGCGATTCTTCACTACTTCGCGGCGCATGACAAGGATTTGGGAGTGACCGCGGTGCACCCGGAAAACGAGATTGCGGTCATCAACATGGCCATCGGCTCGGTCTTCGCTGGCGCCAGGGCCATGGTGGGAAGCAGCGGCGGGGGCTTTGCCCTGATGGAAGAGGCCTTTTCGCTGGCGGGCATGGTTGAAGCGCCCCTCTTGTGCTACTTAGGTTCCAGACCGGGACCATCCACCGGTGTGCCCACCTACACGTCGCAAGGAGATTTGAATTTAGCCATCCATCAGGGACACGGCGAATTTCCCAGAATCGTTGCGTCGCCTGGCAGCATGGAGGAGGCATTCCATCTTGCGGCGGAGATGCTGGATCTGGCGTGGCGATTTCAGACTCCGGGGATTCTGCTCACCGAGAAACATCTGGGGGAGAGCAGAATGACCGTGGACATTGATGTGAGCAAGGCGAAATATCCCGAACCGATCATGCACAAAGACGGCGAATACAAACGATGTCTTGACACAGAAAACGGTGTATCGCCTCTGCTGTTTCCACCGTCGGAGGAGATGATCAAATGGAACAGCTACGAGCATGACGAGTCGGGCATAACCACGGAAGATCCAGAGACGATCGCCAAGATGCAGGACAAAAGGCAAAAGAAATCCAAGGCAATCATTGAGCACATGAAAGGGATCAACACGGTCAATGTCCATGGTGACAAAGGTCCGGTGATCTTCGCGTATGGATCGACCACCATGAGCGTGCTGGAGGCACTCAAGACGGGCGATATCGACGCCACGGTGGTACAGCCGATCTATCTGGAGCCTCTGCCGGTGTGGGAGCTTGAAAAGTACCGTGACCGTAAGGTCTTCGTCGTTGAGCAGAGTTGCTCGGGCCAGTTCGCCTCATTGCTCGAGGAAAAGGCTAAGATTCAGCCGAAGGCTGTCATCAGGAAATATGACGGCAGGCCGTTCGATCCGGTGGAACTGGCCGAGAAGCTGAAGGAGGTGCTGTAAGATGGACGATCTCGCCACCTATGCAGAGAACACTTGGTGCCCAGGCTGCGGGAACTTCGGGCTGCTGGGCGCCTTCAAGAAGGCGGTGAAGGCACTTGAGGAAAAAGGGGTGAACCGGGAGAAGATCGTCATCTCGGCCGGAATCGGGTGTCATGGAAAGATCTTCGACTATCTCAATTTGAGTGGTCTTTATTCAATCCACGGAAGGTCCATGGCTACGGTGCAGGGAATGAAGATCGCCAACCCAGACCTCAAGCCGGTCACCTTTGTGGGCGACGGGGATGCCTTCGGAGAGGGAATAGCACACATGATATTCGCCGCCAAGAGGAACGCGGATATAACCGTGATCATGCACGATAACGCGGTTTACGGCCTGACCACAGGACAGTACACACCGGTCAGCCAGAAGGGTTTCAAAGGTCCCTCCACGCCCAAAGGAAGCGTGGAGGAGCCGCTTAATCCGCTGGCTTTGATGCTGGAATCGGGAGCAACCTTCGTCGCCAGGGGCTATCCGGTCAAGCTTAAGCACCTGGCGGAGATCATGGTTAAGGCGGTGGAGCATGAGGGCTTCTCGTTCGTGGACGTACTGCAGCCGTGCGTTAGTTTCTACAACACTTATGAGAAATACAACAGCCTGGTGGAGATTCTGGATCACGTCCCGGAAAGCTACGAAGAGGCGATGAGCGTCGCCAAGAGAAGTGACAGATTTCCGATAGGGGTCATCTACAAGGAGAAAAAGCCGGTCTTTCACCAGGCGCTCTATGGCGACTGGAATCCGGTAGCCCGCCGAATGTCAAGAGAAGAGAGAATCGAGAGAATTAAAGTCTTGCTCGCGCGGTAGCGCGGGTTTCATCACCAACGATAAAAGGAGGTCAACATGACGGAACAGGCAGAAAGAGCGAAAGTCGGCGACACGGCCAAAGACTTCGTCCTGAAGGACCAGAACGAGAAGGAATTCAGGTTGTCGGAACATAAGGGGAAAAGGGTGCTCCTTTCTTTCCATCCGATGGCATGGACCGGAGTTTGCGCCGAACAGATGAAATCTCTGGAGGCAAACAAGGAGACTTTTGACTCCCTTAATACCGTGGCCGTGGGGCTGAGCGTCGATTCGGCGCCCTCAAAGAAGGCCTGGGCAGATACCCTCGGGATAAAGAACACTTCCCTTTTGGCGGATTTCTGGCCGCACGGAGGGGTGGCTAAGCTCTTTGGGATCTTTCGCGAAAAGAGCGGAATCTCCGAGAGAGCGAACATACTGGTGGACGAAACCGGGAAGATAGCGTTCGTAAAGATCTACCCTATCCCGGAGCTGCCGGACATAAACGAGATAATCGATTTCCTGAAGAATCTAAAAAGGTAACCCTTGGAAGACGGACGATACGGGTGATCTAGCCCCGGCTTGTGGGCATCAAAACAGAGAGGAGAAGGTGAGGATGAGTTCGGAGATCGTTCCGGATGCAGAACTGGACTGTGTGGGGCTCTACTGCCCCATGCCAATCGCCATGACCAAGGAGGAGATCAACAAGATCGAGGTAGGGCAGGTGCTGAAGGTGGAGGCAGATGACCCGGCTGCAGAAGAGGATATCAAACGATGGGCCAAAAGGACCGGGCACGAGATTCTTAAGTTTGAGAAAGAAGGAACGGTTCTGACCTTCTTCATTAAACGCACGAAATGAGCAGATAGAACTCAGCCAAGCAATCCGCTCCGTGTGAAAGAGAATGGGAGGTGCGAGATGAAAGACGAAAAAATGATACTGTACGTGCAGAACAGCGACCAGCCGGAAAGGCAGTATTCACCTTTAGTCCTGGCGCAGACCGCCAAGATGATGGATTTAAACCCCAAGCTCTACTACCTGGGCCTGGGACTAAAGATTCTGAGACCCGGGGAAGCTGAAAAGATTAAGTTGGGAACTTTTCCCAGCGTCGCGGAGATGATAAAGAAGACCCTGGAGATGGGAATCGAGATATTCGTCTGCGAAGCATCCAAGCAGATGCTGGGATGGGAAAGGGTCGAGTTGATTCCGGGAGTAAAGACCGTGGGTGCGGCCACGCTCAACGATCTGGCGTTGGATGCGGGAACCACCATGTGGTTTTGATCTTGGGGACCTTATGGGAGGCGGAAGCGGAAACTCAAAACCAGCAGGTGGAAGGACGGCGGTGCTCTCTTTTCAGGCATGGGAAGCCGGCGCCGCCAACCAAGTGAGGAGATTTGCCTATGAAGAAGATATACTTGGATCATGCCTCGGCCATGCCGGTTGATCCCCGGGTGCTGGCCTTTGCCGAGAGGTATCTGAAGGGAGATTTCGGAAACCCATCCTCCCTGCATTCGATGGGTGCAGCGGCGAACAAGGCGGTGGAGGATGCCAGAATCAAAGTCGCCGAACTGATTAATGCCGAGAAGGAGACCTGTATCGTCTTCACCAGTGGTGCGACCGAGGCAAGCAACCTGGCCATAAAGGGAACCGCCCTTAGGAACCAGGCCAAGGGGAAGAAACTGGCCGCCAGCGCCATCGAACACATCTCGGTCATCAACCCCATGAAGGAACTCCAGAAAAGCGGATTCGAGCTGACACTTGTCCCCGTAGATTCGAACGGCCTCGTAGACCTCAAAAGCCTGGAGGAGGCCGTCACCAAGGAGACGACGGTAAGTTCGGTGATGTACGCCAACAACGAGATAGGAACCATAGAGCCCATCAAGGAGATAAGCGACACAGTTCACCGGAAAGGTCTGTACCTGCACGTGGATGCCACTGCGGCGGCGGGACGCATACCCATAGACGTGCAAAACGACGGGATCGACCTGCTGACCTTATCCTCCAACGACATCTATGGGCCGCAGGGGGCAGGCGCGCTGTACAAGAAGCCGGGTCTTAAACTGCAACCGATTCTGCCCGGCGGTGGCCAGGAACAGGGCTTGAGATCCGGCACGGAAAACATATTCGCTATCGCCGGAATGGGAGAGGCGGCCCGGATAGCCAAGAATGAGATGAATCGGGAAAGCGAAAGGCTGAAGGAGATAAGGGATAAGCTGATTGAGGAGATTCTAAAGATCAAGGAGACGTATCTGACCGGTCATCCCACCCACAGGCTTCCTCATCACGCCAGCTTCCGGTTCAGCGGCATAGAAGGAGAGAGCATACTGCTGAACATGGATCTCAAACACGGCGTGCAGATAGCCACCGGATCGGCCTGCTCATCCAAAACCCTGGAGCCTTCGCACGTACTTTTGGCCATCGGCTTGAAACACGAACAGGCACATGGATCGATGGTGATAACTCTGGGTCGATCGAACAAACTTGAGGAAGTCCCTCAAATCGCCGGTGCGGTGAAGGAAACCATCGAGAGATTGAGACAACTTTCGCCTCTGTAAAAGAAAGGTGTGAGCTGTTATGGCACAAATAACTTACAGTAAGAAGGTGCTGGATCATTTCATGAATCCCAGGAACGTGGGCGTCATCGAGGACGCCGACGGGTACGGCAAGGTGGGCAACCCGGTCTGCGGGGACCTGATGGAGATGTACATCAAGGTGAAGGATGATATCATCACCGACATCAAGTTCAAGACGTTCGGCTGCGGTTCGGCCATTGCCACCAGCAGCATGGCAACCGAAATCGCCAAGGGAATGCACGTGGACGAGGCCATGAAGTTGACCCGCAACGACGTGGCCAACGAGCTGGAAGGACTACCTCCGGCCAAGATGCACTGCTCCAACCTGGCGGCGGATGCGCTGCACGCAGCCATCAAAGACTACAAGAGCAGGAAAGGTGAAGAGAAGGATCCTGAAAAGAAGTAGATCCAACTGTTGATTGATCACGTCGTTCTACAGGTTAGTCAAACCCGAAAGGAGAACGTCATGACGGAAGAGGAGAAATTCTCGTTGGAAGAGCGTCATAAGAAGTCTGCGGTTGACTGCTTCAACCTTGTCTGGGGTCTCCTGGATAAGAAAGACAGAACCAAAGAGGAAGACGACAAGATGGTTCATGCTGCCCACGCCTCGCGCTTTCACTGGGGCGAGATCGGAACGCCGCTTGAGTTTGAGCGGGGTGAATGGCAGATCTCTCGGGTCTATTCGGTGCTTAACAGGCCTCAGCCTGCGCTCTATCATGCGGAAAGGTGCCTGGAAATCTGCACGGAGAACAAGATTGAAGACTTTGATATTGCCTTTGCCCATGAAGCTATGGCCAGAGCAAACGCCGCCTCGGGCAACAAGGCTGAGTTCGAAAAACACTATCAGTTGGCGAGGCAGGCCGGAGAGAAAATCGCGGGAAAAGAGGACAAAGATTACTTCTTTAGCGACCTTGAGGCAGGTCACTGGTATGGCATGAAGTAATGTAAGCGAAATGGCTCGGAAGAGACAAAGGAGAGAGCATGGAGAGCCACAATGAGCAAACGGGTGCAGGAAAAGGTGAGCCACAGGTGATGAGCCTGGCAGAGCGGGTGGAATACCAGAAGGATTCAATAGTGAGTGGGGAGATCATCAAGAAAAAGACGGGGACGGTGACTCTGTTTGCCTTCGACCAGGGACAGGGTCTGAGTGAACATACAACGCCGTTTGATGCGCTGGTCTACATAGTCGACGGCGAAGCGGAGATCACAATCTCCGGAAAGCCATATCGTCTGACAGCCGGAGAGATTATCATGATGCCCGCCGATGAACCGCATGCCCTCAACGCGGTGAAGAAATTCAAAATGCTTTTGGTAATGATACGGTCATGATTGAAGAAGGGCAGGAGGATCAGATGATCAGTTACGGGTTCAGAAAGGAGATCGACCTTCCATTCGATAAGGCGGTGGAGGTGGTCACCGAAGAGTTGAAGAAGCAGGGCTTCGGAATTCTGACCAAAATAGACGTCAAAGAGAAGTTCAAGGAGAAACTGGGCATAGATTTCAAGAACTACGTCATCTTAGGCGCGTGCAGTCCTTCCCACGCCCACAAGGCCATTCTGGCGGAAGAGGACATAGGTTTGCTGTTACCCTGCAACGTCGTCTATGAGAAAGACAGCAAAACGGTTTTGGCAATCATGAGACCCTCCACCGCCATGGGAATGGTCGAAAATGATGCGTTGACGCAGATCGCCACGGAGGTTGAGGCGAAGTTGAAGGACGTATTCGATTCCACAAAGTAACGAGGAGGCGGACGATGAAAACCGGTCTGGTGGTCCTGTTGGCCGTGGTATTGATCATTCTGCTGGCGGCACTCTTCTTCGGGGGGGATCGCGGGCACATGTGGGGGTCGGAAGGG
>JBAUFO010000213.1:0-7778 GCA_049679185.1 Candidatus Zixiibacteriota bacterium | reverse complement strand
ATCTACTCCATGCCCGAAAGGTCGTCACCTTTCTCGATCGGCTCGAGCAGGGCAACATCCTTCCTAAAACCGTGCTCTTCACCATAAATCCCCGAGACAACGATCTCTTCGTGTCCATTGCGGGAAGCTTTCAGGACAGTACGGTACCGGGCAAGGTCCAGTTCGGACCTGCCTGGTGGTTCAACGACAACAGGGATGGTATCATAGCGCACCTGAATGCCCTGTCCAACGGGGGGCTGTTGAGCAGGTTTATCGGCATGGTGACCGATTCAAGAAGCTTTCTCTCCTTCCCCAGGCACGATTATTTCAGACGGATTCTCTGCAGCCTGCTCGGTGACGAGATGGAGAGAGGGGAGATACCGGATGACACGGAGCTTGTCGGCGGCATGGTACACGATATCTGCTATCATAACGCGGTTTCCTATTTCAACCTCGAAGGGTAGCGCCTAGTCTGCATTCCTCAGTCCTCAAAATTTGCAAAGAGATTGTTCAGTGATTCCGCCAGGGTGGGGTGTGAAAACACCGCGTCCCTGAGGGCGGTATAGGGCACCTTGCCCAGCATGGCAATCTGAAGCATTGCCATGAGCTCGCCACCCTCAATACCAAGGACGGCCGCGCCCAGTATCTGTGCCGTTTCGGGGTCTACCAGCGCTTTCATGGCACCCCTCGATTCGTCCACCTCCAGAGCACGGGCAACCCAGTTCATGGGCATCTTTGCGACCCGATACGGTACGCCAAGGGATTGTGCTTCTTTCTCGCTCAATCCAATTCTGCCAAGCTGGGGATCGATGAATACGGTGTAGGGGACGGGACGGTTTTTCGTGGACCTCTTTTCATTCTTTATCAGGTTTGCGTAGAGAATACGGTAATCGTCGTAGGAGATATGGGTGAATGCCGGTCCTCCCTTTACATCCCCCAGTGCAAATATGCCGGGAACGCTGGTTTCCAGCCTTTCGTTCACCCTGATGAACCCGCGCTTGTCCAGATCCACGCCGGCAGTGTGAAGGTCCAGACTATCGGTGTTGGGCAGGCGGCCTGCGGCGAGCAGCAGATGGGATCCAGACACCGCTTTCTCTCCGTTATCCCCCTTGAGAGTCAGCTCGATCCAGCTTCCCCTGAAGACCTTCGCCGAAATGGGTGTGGTGTTCAGCAGAACCTCGACACCATCCTCCCGCACAATGGACAGCACCTCTTCGGCAATATCGGGGTCCTCACGCATGAGCAGCTGCGGTCCGCGGTGAATGATGGTTACATCGCTGCCGAATCTTCGGAACATCTGACCGAACTCGAGGCCGATGTAGCCGCCGCCGATAATAAGCAGGTGGCCGGGAAGTGTGTCGAGCTCCATGACGGTTGTGGAGGTGAGATAGGGAACATCCTCTATTCCCTCGAGATCGGGTACCCGTGGACGGGTGCCCGTGTTGATGAAGATACGCTCAGCCTTGAGCCTATTCTCCTCACCGCTGTTCAAGGTAATTGATACAGAATGCCGGTCTATAAACCTCGCCCGTCCCATGAAAAGGTCCAGGTTCTCGGTGTCTCTGATCCTGTTTTCACTTCCCCTGCGGAAGCTGGTGACCATGTCCCGTTTCCTCTGACGCACCTTCTCCATATCCACGACAACCTTTCCCGTGCCCACTCCGTAGTCGGAAGCTCGTTTTCCCATATATGCTGCGCGTGCGGATGCCACCATGGTCTTTGTCGGCGTGCAGCCTTCGTTGACACAGGTTCCTCCCACGTGTTTCGCTTCGACCAGGGCAGTTCTCCATCCCTCGCGGGCAAGGGCAGTGGCAAGTGGCGTCCCGCCCTGCCCGGATCCAATAATGATTGCGTCATATGTATGTATCTTTGCCATTGGTCAGTCCTCTCCCCAAAAACTCCATTTCTGATGGATTTCTTTGTTCTTGTCAACTGTAACGCTTTGTTAGGCCGCCATTTGCGACGGTTTGAATTGTCTCTTCTAGGTAACTGGCAACAACATCCATGCTTGATTTAAGGTCACCGAACAACACTGGGCATTTATTTCTTCTTTTCTTTTTTCAATTTTCGTTTTTCCTTTGGATTAAGCTCGGCCTTTTTCTGTTGTTCCCTTTTGCCTTTGTCTTTTTTCCCCTTGTCACCCATTTCTGTTTCTCCTTCCTTGAAAGTGAGTTGCGCCGGACTGTGGGGCCGAAACCCCGTCTTCGGTCGTAGAGGTTAGCACACCAGATCGCTTGGCGTTAGGCTCGGCGATTTCTCGCGAAACCCCTTCTGTCTACATGACACATGATAATCATTTATGCCGGCTTGTCAAGAATTCTTGGTGTGTGGATGAGGAAGTCAGACGGGGGTGTCTGCTCAGGCGGGCACCCGTCCGGGTGGGCCCGGAGCTCCCCTAGTGTAAAGGCGGAAGCTGAATCCCCCTTTAGGGAAGGGGGAATTTAGAACACACCCCATTTGCGGAAGCGGGAATCCGATGGTAGGTTAGAGAATTTGTCAAGCAGGCTGCGCCATGCTTGACCTACAAAGCCAAAACCGCACCAGCCCCGCCAAGTCGGGGTCTCCGCTTTGCTACGACAAGCTGGTGCACTCCGGTTTGGGGGCTAGAAGGTAGGGTTAGAGATGTGGCAAAACGACAAAAAGTATGTAGGTCAACCATGCCCAAAGGGCTGGTTGACAAAAGAGGATTTGTCAAGCAGGCTACGCCATGCTTGACCTACTAATATGGGCTCACGTCGCGGAAGTATTCGGCCCGGTAGTCTTTTATATCCGCCTGTTCCTTCACCTGGGAGAACCAATCCTGGTAGGCTTCACCTTGCTTCTGTTGCAGAACCACAAAACTGATTGAATCCTTCACTGCGGCAAAGAGGCTGTCGTCCACTGCTGTTCTGGAAACAAGCTGGATTATGAAGGTGCCCTGGCTGGCCTTAACCGGCGGGGAAATCTGCTTCGACTCCGTCAGGGAAAACGCTGCGCCGATGAACTCGGGCGATCTGCCGATTTGTGGAGGAGGCGAGTTTCGAGAGAACCCTTCGGGTTTTTCGTAGGTAGCGTCGTTATCCTCTGCCGCTTTCTTTAGACTTATTCCCCCTTTGATCTGGGCATAGATCTGTTCCGCCTTATCATAAGCCAAGGAATCTGCCATGATCTTAGTCAGCTTCTGCCTTATGACCTGCTCGGCCTGGTCCAGCGGAGAGATGCCAGCAGGCCTTTTCTCCTTTATCTGGAAAACATAAAACCCCCTGGCGGTCTCTATCAGATCACTGACCGTGCCCTCACCCTTTTCGAAGGCGAATTCATCCACCTGAACGTTCCTGCCGATTCCGGAGATATGTCCCCCCTGCGTAAACCATCCGGTCTCGGAGACGGATAGGTTTTCCTCCTCGGCCATCTCCGAAAGTTCAGATTTCCTCACCCTGTCGGCGAAGTCTTCAGACGTCTCCTTTAGCATATCCAGGGTTGCATCCGATGCGGTTATCTTCAGAAGTATGTGGCTGGCCCTCACCTCCTGATCATCGTCCTTTCCTCTTTTCTCTTCAACCTTTATCAGGTGCCAGCCAAACCGGGTTTTGACCGGCTCGGACATCTCTCCGGGTTCAAGAGAGAAGGCGGCCGCCTCAAAGGGCGCAACCATGCTGCCTTTTCCAAACCAACCCAAGTTTCCACCATCTATTGCCGAGGCGTTATCCTCCGAATAATCCTCCGCCATGCCGGCGAAGTCCTCCCCCTCTAAGATCTCCTCCTTTATCTCCGCCAGCCTCCCTTTGATCTCGTCTTCGTCTGCCTGGCTAGGCTTCTTCTCGAAGAATATATAACTTAGGTTTGCGGAGGGATCAGCCTTGAACTCGTCCTGATGCTCCCGGTAGTAAGTCTCTATTTCCTGATCGCTTAGTGAAAGATTCTGTCTCTGGAACTCGTATGCGGGCACCAACAGGTATTCCACATCTACCTTCTCATTCTCATCCCGATAGAAGCGCTTCGCCTCCTGGTCCGTAACCCGGACTAAGCTCAGAACGGCCTGCTGAAGCTTGCCCATGCGCAAATTGGGGCGGATCATCTGCTCGACCTGATCCCAGGGAACCCTGGGGTCGGCCAGCGCCTGCACGTACTTCTGATAATCGAACTCCCCCTCCGGCGTCAGGAAGGCGGGATGTTCCCGGAGTTCCTGGGGAGGATACCGCCTCATGTATTCATACATCTCCGTATCGGTGACCTCAATTCTCCTTTTTGCCGCCTCCTGATTGAGCAGGACGTCGTTTAAAATGTTGTTGAAGACCTCGTCTCTGATCTGGATGGCGGTCTGGTCGTCCACATCCCCCTGTTCCTTTTCAGCTTGTCTTAGGGCCTGGTCGTAATAGTACTGAAAGGTGTAAAGCTCAATCTCCTCTCCATTAATGGTGGCAATTACCCCCTTCCGCTGCTGTCTGGATCCAAATTCCATTCCCCAGGCAAAGATGATGGTCCCCACGAAGGCGACTATGACGATCCACATGATGTGCTTGGTCAGTTTTCTCATTGCTTTCAACATAAGGCATCAATCTCCTTTTTGAAAAAAAATTCAACCTCCCCAATATATTACCAATTCGGAATTTGGCAAGCCGTTTTTTGAGTTGATCCTTCAAAAAAGAACACTGTTCCGGTCCTCACAAACACTCATCATAACTCCATGTCAAAGCGTGGCCCCAAATGACCTTTCGACATCGTTGCCTATCATACGAGAGTAGCGCAGGTAATACTTGGGACAAGTGGATGCGGGAGCCATTTCCGGCGGGTCTGATGGGAAATCAATAGAGGAACACCATGGCCGCCTGGTTGGCGAAATCCAGGACAATATTGGGGTAGATACCGAGAAGCAGGACGCCGATCACCGAGATGATCAGGGCGATCTTTAACATTCCTCCGCCGGTCACGGGACTCTCATCGGTTGGGGCCCGGAAATACATCTGCCTGACCACGCCGAGGTAATAATACAGGGAGACCACACTGGTCAGGACGGCGACCACCACCAGCCAGATATAATCCCCTTCGATGGCGGCGGAGAAGAGATAGTATTTTCCCACAAATCCAGCCAGGGGAGGGATTCCCACCAGCGAGAGCATGAATACCGCCATCATGGCCGCCAGCGCGGGTGATCTCCGGGAGAGGCCGGCGTAATCCTTTATCTCGTCGCTTCCGGTCTGGTTGCTGAAGGCGATGGCGACGATGAATGCTCCCATGTTGGCGAACAGATAGACGAAGGTATAAAATACTACCGAAGAAACTCCCCTGGAGGTGGCGGCAACCACGCCCAGCAGGATGTATCCTATCTGGGCTATGCTGGAGTAAGCCAGCATCCTCTTGATGTTACCCTGAGCCAGGGCGATGACGTTTCCGATGATCATGGCCAGCGCGGCCAAAACCGCCATCAGCAGCACCCAATCCCCTTTGAACAGCAGGAATGACTGGTAGAAGACCCGCAAAAACGCCGCTATGCCGACTGCCTTGGAAGCCACCGAAAGGAACGCCGTTATTGGGGTGGGAGCGCCCTCGTAAACGTCCGGCACCCACATGTGAAAGGGAACCAGTGCCAGTTTGAATCCAAAGCCGGCGATCATGAAGACAAAACCCAAGATCAGGGCCGAGCTGATGTCGCCTCCGGAGAAGAACTGTATTATCAGCGCGCTCCTCACGCCGCTTAGATAGGTGGTTCCGGTGAGACCATAGATCAAGCTTATGCCGTAAAGCAAAAGGGCAGAGGATACCCCGCCTAGGATCAAGTACTTCAGTCCTGCTTCGCTGGATTTGGCCTTGTCCTTGCGATAGGCCGCCAGAACAAAGAGGGGTATGGTGGCCAGCTCCAAGGATACGTACAGGGTGAGAAGCTCCCCGGCACAGGCCAAGAACATCATCCCCACCAGGGAGAGTAAGATCAGGCCAAAATACTCGCCCTGGTTGGCTTCGAATCTCCTGGCGACCTCAACAGAGGAGGCAATGGTCAAAAATGCGGTAAGCAGGAATATCAGATGGAAGAACGAGGCGAAGGAGTCGGAAAGAAACATCCCGCTGAAAAGCTCTCCCTTCGGAGATGTCAAAACCAGAATGACGGTTACGACCAAGCCCAGAAGAGCGACGTAGGCTAAGTTTTGTTTTCTTTCCTTCCGGGCCAGATCCAGGACGAATATCAAAATCGCCCAAACGAAAAGGAATATCTGAGGCAAAAGCAGTTGATAGTTCATATCAAGAATCTATGTTAGGTTTTAAATCTTGAACTGTGAACCTTGAACGTTTGACCTTTCACCTTAAACCTTAGACCTTAGACCTTTCTTACCCGGTTACCAGGTGAACGATGTTCTGTATAGTGGCCTTGATCATGTTGGCCAAAGGAGAGGGATACACGCCGATTCCGATCATCAGGATGGCCAACGGAATTACGGTGAATAGCTCTCTTCCGGAAATCTCGGTTAAACCTTCCCATTTGGTGTTGAACGTTCCCAAAAACATTGTCTGAACCATTCGCAGGAAGTAGGCTGCGGTTATCACCACCCCGATTATAGCCAGAGGAACGATCACGTTGAAGGCCGGAAATGCGCCCACGAATACCATGAACTCGCTTACAAAACCCGAAAGCCCGGGAAGCCCGAGCGAACCCAGAACGAACAAGATCATGATCCCTGAGTAAACCGGAAGTTTGGTCCATAACCCACCGAAGGCCACGATCTCCCGGGTGTGCGACCGCTCATAAAGAACTCCGACCAGAATAAAGAGCGCCCCGGTGATCAGGCCGTGCGAGACCATCTGGAACATGCATCCCGAAATGCCGGTGACGGTTATGGCGGCCAATCCCAGCATGCAGTAGCCCATGTGACTCACCGACGAGTAGGCAATCATCTTCTTCAAGTCCTTCTGCGCCATGCAGACCAAGGCCCCGTACACTATGTTTATCAGCGCCAAAATCGCAATTGGAATGGCGAAGTAGATGGCGCCCTCGGGAAACATGGGATAGCTGATCCGCAGGAATCCGTAGGTTCCCATCTTCAGCAGCACGCCCGCAAGGATGACCGATACAGCGGTGGGAGCATCCACGTGAGCGTCCGGCAACCAGGTATGGAAAGGGAAGATAGGCACCTTGACGGCGAATGCTATGAAAAAGGCGACAAAGGCCAAAAGCTGGAAGCTCCTGGCAAGTTCGGGCGCCCTCTCGATTAATACCATCATGTTCAGGGTATGCGGCTCCACCGTGAAATAAAGTGCCAGAATTCCCACCAGCATGAACAGAGACCCGAAGAGCGTGTATAGGAAGAACTTTATGGCCGAGTATTCCTTCCTTCCGTGCCCCCAGATTCCGATCAGGAAGTACATGGGAACTAAGACGATCTCCCAGAATACATAGAAGAGGAAGAAGTCCAGGGCGGCAAAGACCCCCATCATGCCGACTTCCAAGAGAAGCAGGAAGGCAAAATACTGCTTTACCCGCTCCTTGATGTCTCCGAAGGAATAGATGACGGAGACGAAGCACAAAAGCGCGGTCAAGAATAGCATGGGGACGGAAAGGCCGTCCGCGCCCAGATAGTAGGTTATTCCCAGAGAAGGAATCCACTCGTATTTCTCCACGAACTGCAGGCTGGCGGTGGAACCGTCATACCGGGCCAGAAGAATAAATGACAGAACCAGGGGGATGAAGGAGAACAGGGCCGCAAGAAAACGTGCAGCGCTCTCCTGTTCTCGTTTAAGAAGCAGAATCAGAATCATCCCCAGAAATGGGGTGAAGATCATCAAAGTCAGAATCGGAAAGTTCATCGAATACTTCTCCTCTTTATTTG
>JBAUFO010000212.1:0-3333 GCA_049679185.1 Candidatus Zixiibacteriota bacterium | reverse complement strand
CTTGATTGGCCATCACCACTCTCATAGTCTCCGCGTCCACAACAATCGTGCCAATTACCGAACTATTGAACAGGGTTTTGTAATTCTCTTCGCTTTGTCGCAGTTTCTCCTCTGCCTGCTTGCGCTCGGTGATGTCACGCCCAACGCCGCGAAATCCGATAATCTCGCCTGTGTCACTTCGCAGAAGAGAGATCGATGCTTCGGCAAACCCATGACCCCCGTCTTTGCGGATGATTTCCCAAGGGAAGCCCTTGTTGGGCACACCGCTCCGGTACACTTCATTAAAGACTCGAAATACAGATTCAATACCCTCTGTAGCTGTAAAGCATTTATAGCTCATTCCAATCAGTTCTTCCTCGGAGTATCCCAGGTTGCGGCACGTCGAACTATTGACAAAAGTAAGGTGTCCGCCGAGGTCAACTTCAAAATAGCTATCCTCCATCTCCTTCAGTATAGTCCGGTATTTCTCCTCAGACTGCCTCAGCGCCTCCTCTGCCTGCTTGCGCTCGGTGATGTCAGTAAAAGAAAGTAAACCCGCCAATCTACCCCCATGCGTAATTTTTGCACCCGTCGCACTTATCCATATTGTTCTGCCATCCTTGGTCACCGCCTGAAGATCAAAGGCCCGCCGCGAGTCCTGCTCAAACAGTTCCTTCTTAATACGCTCAAGAGCTTTCTCCCTCTCCTCCGCAGGAACGAAGTCAAGAAGATTTACTCCAGCGCCTTCCTCTGCGGAACTGAATCCAAACATTTTCACAGCGGCTTGATTACCTATCACTACTTTCGTAGTTTCAGCGTCCACAACAAGCGTGCCGGTGACTGAGTTATCGAACAAAGCTCTGTACCTTTCCTTGCTTTGTCGCAGTTTCTCCTCTATCTGCTTGCGCTCGGTGATGTCACGCCCAACGCAACGGAACCCGATAATCTCGCCCTTGCCATTTCGCAAAAGAGAGACCGATGTTTCGGCAAACCCGTGGCTCCCGTCTTTGCGGACGGTTTTCCAGGGGAAGCCCTTGTTCGGCACACCAGTCCGGTACACTTCATTAAAGGCTCGAAATACGGATTCGATATCTTCTTCAACTGTAAAGTCTTTATAGTTAATACTCTTTCCAATCAGCTCTTCCATTGAGTATCCCAGGTCACGACACACCGCATTATTGACAAAGGTGAAGTTTCCGGCGAGGTCAACCTCAGAATAGGCATCTTCCATCTCCTCCAGTATAGTCCGATATCTCTCCTCAGACTGCTTCAGCGCTTCCTCTGCCTGCTTGTGCTCGGTGACGTCCCGTTGGATGCAGAAGATCAGCTTCTGTCCCCCATATATGATCCCACTGATACTGATATCAACGTCAATGACCGACCCATCCTTGCGAGTGTGCTTCGTCTCCAAGTGTAAACCCTTCTCGTCGACATTCCGTCCCATCTCCAGTATCTGCTCGGGGACGAAATTCTTGTCCCAGTCCCAGGTGTGGAGCTCACGGACTTCATCAAGTGTATAGCCCAGCATCTCGGCAAAGCGCTGGTTAGCCTCTACTACCCTGGCGTCGACATCTAGGACGACTATCCCGTCCAGGGACTTGTCGATCAGGAGACGGCGCTGGGTCAATTCATCAGCCAGCGCCTGCTCCTGCTTTTTGCGCTCGGTAATATCCCGTGTTAGCTCCAGGCAGGAGACAATCTTACCCTGGGCGTCTCTAATGGGGTTAGCCGTATTCTCCCAGAAGGTGACCGTCCCCCTGATTGTCGTCATCCTCTCCGCAGTGTGGGACTTACCATCCTTAAATGCCGTTTCTACCGGGCATCCCTCACACACTGTCTCTCTATGTTCATAAACCCGGTAGCATTTCTCCCCCACGTGGTCACCACCAGAAGCTATCCTCGACGGCTCATTTTGATAAATAATGTTGTATTCTGTATCTTGTATGGTGACGGTGTCTTCCATGGCGTCCACTAGTGATTGCAGCTTATTCTTCTCAACTTGAAGCGCTTCCTCTGCCTGCTTGTGCTCTGTGATGTCCCTTGTAATCACCTGGACAGCCTCTTCTTGGTCTGAGGTTTTCAAGGGGACAACTATGTGATGAAAGTATCTTCCGGCTCTTTGATCTTCGAAAACTTGAGCGTGCCCCTCGTCCAAAACCCTTCTCATATTTTCCAGTCGGAGCTGTGCAATCTCTTCCGGCATTACTTGAAACACTGTCTTGCCAATCAATGCTTCTAGGGGAACTCCCAGGCTTCTTGCCGTTGCAGGATTCGCAGCAAGATATCTTCCCTCTCTGTCCAACTGGGTGACGTAATCTGGAGAAGTTTCAAATAGCAGACGGTATTTCTGTTCAGATTCTCTTAGCTTTTCCTCTGCCTGCTTACGCTCGGTGATGTTTGCGGCAATGAGTTGAAAGCCAACCGGAACCCCAGATCTTTCAAGTATTCTGCCCTCTAGTTCAATCCAGATCCATCGTCCGTCCTTGCACTTGAACTGAGTTTCCCAGTGCTTGGCGGGACTCCCTCCCAATCTAGCCGCCATCCTTTCCGCCAGGAACTCCAACGTGCCGGCAGGGAACCAATCCAGCTGAAAGCCGCTCCTGCCGATGACTTCTCCTCGCGAGTAACCTGACTCTGACTCAAACCTCTGGTTGACATAGATGATTTTGCCCTTGAGGTCTGTATGAACTATGCTGACGGGTGCCTCTTCAAGTAGTGCACTCTTTTCCTTCTCCGCCTCTCTTCGTGCGTCCTCTGCTTGTTTGTGCTCGGTGATGTCCTTGACGAAAACCGAAACACCGCCTCGCGAAGGATAAGCATTGATTTCCAGGACGTAATGCCTACCATCAATATCGTAATCGTTGACAAAAGTCTGGGGTTGCTGTGTCTTCAGTACCTTACGGTACGTCTCTTCTGCCTTTCTCCGCCAAGGCTTGTCCGGAAACACCTCCCGGAGGGATTTCCCAATCGCATCCTCCATCCGAATTCCTGTCAGAATCTCCGATGCCTTGTTCCAATAGGTATATCTCAGACGCTCGTCCATCGTGAAAAGCACGTCGGTGATGCTGTTAGCTAGTTCCCTGTACTTCTCTTCGCTCTCTTCTACTGCCTCCTCCATCAGCTTTCGCTCAGTGACTTCCATGTAGTTCCCCAGAGTTGCCCGTCTCCCGCGGTACTGGATGGATTTGACTGTCGCCATAACCCAAACAATGCTACCGTCCTTACAGGTCACCCTGAATTGATATGGCGAAAGAAGCTCTCCCTTCAACATTCTTAGGGTATTTTCCCTAACCATCTCTCTATCTTCGGGAACGACAATCTCCAAAGAATCCTTGCCTACCAATTCATCTGCCG
>JBAUFO010000211.1:0-3884 GCA_049679185.1 Candidatus Zixiibacteriota bacterium | reverse complement strand
ATCAACGAAAGCTGGGGTTTTCCTGCTTTAGCCATCGGCTACGATTCTCAGGGTGATGGAGTTTTTAACGACAGCCTGGACAGGTATTCCTATAAGTCGAAGGGCTTCTACGCGGTGATGAGCAAGGGCTATGCCGCGGGCGAGGTTCCTTTCGGGCTTCACGGGGGGATAAACTACAGCCTGGAAAATGACGACGAAGACAAAGACATCTCTTTGTTCTTCGGAACGGACATGAGATTCGGCGAGAACCTGGGAGTGGTGGCGGAGTATGATCTGGGCACGAACGATGATAAGGCAAAGGAGCTCTTTGGCCAGGGATATGGCTATCTCAACATCGGAATCCAGTGGATCTTCTCCGAGCAACTGTTCTTGCAGTTTAACCTCAAGAACCTGCTGCTTAATAGAAAGGACATCAGCACCTGGGGAAGGGGATTCAGGATAGTCTACTTTGAATCGTTTTGATGAAAAAAGAGCTGCGGTTCGCTCAAAGTCGGCCGATCTTACGTAAATACTCTGGTAGCATACAGAGCCGGTGAAGATCTCACCTGCCGAGAAAATCGTAAGTTAACCACGAGGTGATGATAAGCGATGCAGAGAAAAATCATCCTATTGAGTGTACTTCTGGTCATCCTGGCAATATCGGGAATCGGATGTTACACCATCCTTACCCATCCGCGGGTTGAAGGTGAGGAGGGGGAGGCAATCGAGCACACCGGGCGATACTACCGGGAGCATTGCACTGATTGTCACGGGGATTACCACAGCTACCCGTACGGATTCTATTACGGCTACTACCCCGACTACTACTGGAGCAATCCCCGCTGGGGTCGCTATTATGCTTACCCCTGGTGGTGGGACCGGTATTGGTGGGACGACGATGACTACTATTATGACGACGGGGAGTCCGTACCGGTGAGTGCAGAAAAGGCGGAGAGGAGAAGGGGGCTTCCGCCCCCATACGTTCTTCCTGGGGGTACTTCCTCACAGCCCTTTGTCATGCCCACTCCCACGAAGGAAACGGAGTCTACCACGGTAGACAAAGAAGAGAAGCACGTCCCGAAGAAAATTGAAGAGCAGGAGACGAAAAAAGAGGAGCCCAAAAAGGAGACGCCCAAGAGACGGAGAACTGACTAGATCCATGCCGGGCCGGCTCCAGTGAATCAATAGACGGTGACAAGGATATTTTCCATCGAATCGATCACAGGCGAGGTGAGATTCATGATAAAAAAAATACTCCCATTCGCGATATTTGTTGTGTCCAGTGTATGCTTGATCGGTTCCACCGCCTATTCTCAGGGATTCGGCGTGGTGGACGAAGCCGCGGCAGGAAATTTCTTTGTGGTCGGCGCCAGGGCGCTGGGTATGGGGGGCGCTCATATAGCGGTGGCCAGCGATGCCACTGCTTTAGTTTACAACCCAGCGGGTCTGGCCAGGGTCACCAGGATAGAATTCTCCGGAGGTCTCACCCACCAGCGAATGAGCAACAAAACGAAGTTCGGCCTGCAGGCTCAACAGGAGGTGGGTTTCGATGACGGACGGCTGCAGAACAATACCCGCTTCAGCTCGGCCAACGTTGTCTTGCCCGTTCCCACCTATCGGGGAAGCTTGGTCTTAGCCCTGGGAGTTAACCGGGTGAAGAGTTTTGACAGGACCATGCAGTTTTTCTCGGAAGAGGATGGCGGTAGCCAGATGGCGATTGAATCGGAAACCGGTGGACTTTATCTCTGGTCTTTTGGGGCCGCGGTCGACATCTCGCCCAATGTTTCTGTTGGTGCGGCACTGAACTATTGGAGTGGAAAAGATAGCTACACGTGGCTCTACGAGGACACCTTCCGTTATGGCCGGACAATTGATGATGCGTACAAGGATCGGTATTCTGGATTCAATGCCAAGTTCGGCTTCCGAATTCAACCGAACAAGTATCTGATCCTGGGGGGGACAATCGATTCGCCCGTCACCTACACCATCGAAGAAGATGTGACCCAAATCACAGAGGAGCAAGTGGGGAGTGAAATCTACTTCGACACCTACGAATACAAGGTCTCCATGCCCTTCGGCCTGGGAGCCGGATTGGCCCTGCAGTTTGAGAATCTGACCCTGGCGGGGGATATCAACTACGCCGACTGGACCCAAATGGAGTACAAACGGTTGGAAGACGCTGCCGAGGCCAACCGACTGATAAAGGAGACCTACATCGACGCTCTCAGATTCCACCTGGGGGCAGAATACCTCATTCCACAGATCGGGACCAGCCTGAGGGTCGGTTTCTACCACGATCCGCTTCCCTACAAGTCCCGTTGGGTGGAGAAAGACCGAAACTTCTTCACTGCCGGGGTCGGATTCTTAATCGACCAGGTGATGACTTTAGACGTTGCCTGGGCGCACGGCTCGTGGGAATTGTATGACCTCGGTCTATTGCTGACGGAGAAGTACACCACTGATCGCATATTCGTCTCCCTGGCGTATAGGCTCTGAGGATTTGTGAATCGGAACTTGGCTTCCGATCATTCCGCGTATTCTCACAATTGTTCAGATTCTGAACAGGGCTTTTTCATTCCTTCAATCTGAGATTCCGGTTGTGCTTCAGTTGTCCGATTTATAGGGTACAAGATGAGCCAGGACTCGACATCACAGCGGCTCGATTTCTCCAGGTAATACTTCTTGCCTCGAAGATTAGTCCCATTCTTAGGCCTCAAAACTTTCTGATAACGACGCCGTAGTAAAAGTGAGACGCGAAGAAAATTCCTACTTGTCGAAGGCTGGATGGGCATCGAAACTAAGGAACTTTTCCAGGCCTCGATTGTATATGCTTCATGAAGAGGAGACAGAGAGTGCCAACACCTGAGCGGGCGCCCAACGGAAATTGGCAGGTCTCGGATCCTGCAGACAAAGAACTTGCAGCAAGAGTGAAGGCGGGCGATACGGCTGCCTTCACCATGATCGTGGATCGGTATAAGGTAAGACTGTTCAACGTCATCTACCGGATGCTGCAGAACAGGGATGAAGCTGAAGACATCCTGCAGGAAACCTTTTTGAGGGTCTTCAGGGAAAAGGAAAGATATGATCCGACCTACGCTTATTCGACCTGGATTTACACCATAGCGCTGAACCTTTGCAGGAATGAACTCAAACGGAAAAAGAAATTCAGGTTTTTTGGGATAGACTCAATAAAGGATGATCGTAGATACGCAGTTGAAGGAGGCGAGAATAAAAATTGCTTAAGTTCCACACTGGAGAAGACAATCGCTTCTCTGCCGGTCAAGTATCGCACGGTGTTTCTATTAAGGGAGGTAAATGAGCTCTCCTACGAGGAGATGTCCGAGTCCCTGGCAATACCGTTAGGTACGGTGAAATCCAGGGTGAACCGGGCGCGCTTGATGCTGCGGAAGAAGCTGAAGCCGAAAATCGAGGAACAATATGAACTGTCGAAAAGTTCGCCGATACCTATTTGGCTATTCTAAACAAGAACTGCCTTCGGAGAAGATGGAGGAAATTAAAGCTCACCTGGATACCTGTCCCGGGTGTGCCAGGGGAGCTGAGGAGATTACCCGGATCAGCCTTCTGCTAAAGGGGGATCTGGAAACCTTTGTCCCTTCGTCCGATTTCGATGAGAGACTCATGGCCAGAATCCAGAATCTTGCGCCCGAGAAAGTGATCAGCGAAGAAAGAAGTTGGTGGCAGAAACTTCTGCATGAGGTGTTCCCGTCGGTGAAATTGAGATGGGCCGCAGTCGGCGCAGTTTCGGTGGTGGTCCTGGCTTTTGCAGTGATACTGACGCAAAAGCGACCTGAGGTCGCTCCCCAATACCTTTCCGAAAACGGAAGACAGCCGAGGGGTGATCTTATGATCAGTTCCGAAGATATAGCAGATTCAGCCTATCAGGA
>JBAUFO010000210.1:0-1898 GCA_049679185.1 Candidatus Zixiibacteriota bacterium | reverse complement strand
GTCACGGCCCCACAAGACCCCGAATTTCTTTTCTCGCGCTTCCCGATCAGAAAGGATGAGAAATGGTTCCTAGAAAGCTTGACTGTCACAAGGATGGAGAAGAGGGCTATAGATAGTAACACGGTCCGCCCAAGATTTTTCGCCATATTCCGTTTAAAAATCTCCTCAAAAATGGGATGATCCGTTTCCATCAATCCAGGTCTATAAATGTCCGCGACTCAGAGCAAAGGCGCTTTAAGACCAGTAGATCCGGTCAATGCTTCTTTAATGGCATTTTGGAGCTTTGCCGCCGTAGGTCTCCCGGTTGGCTTGGGCGAGCCTGTTCAAGAACCGGGTCCACCACCTCTCCTTTTTGCCGGAAGAATATTTGTCCGGATTTTTTTCAAACGCATCATAACAGGATGAAGCACAGAAGTAGAACTTCTGCCCCTTATACTCGAGACTGGCGGCAGCCTGAGACTCACTCACTTCCATGCCGCAGATCGGATCTTTTGTCATGGTGATCACCTCCGGTTTCTTAATGACAATTTTGTCTCTTCTTCTCATCCTCTTTTCCTGCCCCGGAAGGTGAATGAGAATGACCACCGCCGCAGCATCCCGTCCCACCGCGCCGCATGAGAAAAAAGAACAATCCTGTAATTCCCAAAATGATGAGCCATTTCTCCATGTGCAACCCTCCTCATTAGTACCGACCCCTTCGAATTCAAAGGGAATCTCCTTCAGGACCTTAAAGATAATCTCTCTAGCGACAACGCATAGGGAGCAATCCTTTTTCGTGTATAGCTGAAACTTTGAGACCCATGTTGGATTTGGAAAACTCCTTCTCCTAAGTCCTTCGATTCATAAGTTCGATGACGAACTTATTTAGACTTCGGCTGACCGACTCGACTGTCTTCGACCCTGAGGACTTCGGCGTGAGTCTTCGACCCTGAGCTCAGACCGAAGGGCTCAGTCGAACGCTCAGACCCGAAGGGAGCTCGTCGACATGTCTCAGTCGAAGCCCTCAGGACTTAGTGCTGCTTTCGGCCATGAGCTCAAGCCGAATGGAGTGAGCAATATTTTTGAAATAAGTCGCCAAAATACGTCACCGTAATTGCGAATCGAAGCACTAAGCTTGGCACACTTGCTGATAATCCACCAACTGGGTGATGGAAGCGTCCTTGCCGCAGAGGGGACAATTTTCATCCCTTTCTATATTGAATTCGTTGAAGGATATATCCAGTAAATCAAACACCAGAAAACGCCCGATGAGGGGATCACCCTGACCCGAAAGGAGTTTTATCGCCTCGAATGCCTGAATCATGCCTATGATCCCCGCAATGGCCCCGATGACTCCGGCCTCCTGGCAAGAAGGGACAGCGCCTGGCGGCGGGGGATTTGGGAAGATACATCGGTAGCATGGCCCTTTGTACCAGGGATGGAAGACAGTAGCTTGCCCGTAGAACTTCAGGATCCCCCCCAAAACCAAGGGCTTCTTCTCGAAGTAGCAGGCATCATTGATCAAGAACTTTGTGGGGAAATTATCGCTCCCATCAATGATCACATCATAAGGCCTGATGATCTCCCGCACGTTCTCGGAAGTCACCCGTGTTTGGTAGGTACGGACCTTCACATCTGGATTGAGGGCCTTCAGCTTTGCCCTGGCCGAACGAACCTTTTCCCTACCCACATCCTTGGTAAAATGGAGGAGTTGTCTGTGAAGATTGGAGAGGTCCACAACATCTGAATCCGCAATCCCTATGGTTCCAACGCCTGCCGAGGCCAAATAAAGGGCGGCGGGGGAACCCAACCCGCCGGCCCCCAAGATGAAAACCTTCCCCTCTTTTAGCCTCTCCTCCTTCATTCCGGCCCATAGGGACGAAAAACTTTGCCCAAGAATAACCTGGCCAGGAGTAGAT